>JAHHHZ010000034.1 GCA_019359095.1 Pleurocapsa minor HA4230-MV1
TAGTGGCGACTCTGCTCCTGTAGCACTAACTGCTCCTGCAATCAACGGTTAAGAACTTGTCGGACTTACATCAGCTGTAAGTTTTGAATAAAAGAAATGCTCTCCAGCAATGGGGGGCATTTTTTTTTGCTTTTCACCAGTTATATCAAGTCAGCTTAATTACCTCTAATAAAATCTTTGCGTCTTAGCGTCTTTGCGCGAGTTTTAATTGAAATTGTTTAAACGGACTTCATATTATAACTATTGAGATTTAGTGCTTCACAGCATAACTGCTTGATTGGTGCAAATTATTATAGCTACTCTGGGAACAATGAACTTAAAGTGCTACGTCAATTAACAATTACTAAAAATCTACCTGAGAAATAGGAAAAATGATCAAAAAAAGTTATGAGCGTTTGAGTTTATTCCTTTTCGTCGGCAGCTTTTTAAGCCTTATGTCAGCTAGTTCAGTTATGGCTGAACCAGAACTAAAGAGAACGCTTTCGGTAACGGGAAACGGCATGGAATCAATTGCTACTACTGTTGCAGAAGTGTCACTAGGAGTAGAGATTCAAGGGAAAAATGCTGCGCAGGTACAGCAAGAAATCGCCAATCGAACATCGGCAGTGGTGGATGTTCTACGCTCAAAAAATGTTAAACAGTTAGAAACTACTGGAGTTAGACTATATCCAAATTACGAGCAAGTCGATCAAAATAATAGTCAGATGATTTTAACGGGTTACACTGGCTCTAATACCGTTAGCTTTCGTATTTCAACAGAGCAGGTAGGTATCTTGTTAGATGAAACGGTTAAAGCAGGAGCAAGTCGTGTTGATGGAGTAAACTTTACCGCTACTCCCGAAGCAATTTTCCAGGCTAAAAAGGAAGCTTTACGCAAAGCAAGTATTAATGCTCAAGATCGGGCAGATGTTGTTTTAGACACTCTTAATCTGACATCGAAAGAAATTGTCAAGATTGAAGTGGATAATGCCAGAGTTTCTCAGCCTCAACCTTTTGCCAGAGATGAACTATACGTTTCAGAATCAAAAGCAAGTACTCCTGTGATTGCTGGAGAGCAAACAGTTGAAGCTTCTGTTACTCTGCAAATTACTTATTAAACTTGCTGATAGCAAATGCAACAAAAAATTAATTTCTGTATCGCTAAAAATAATTAAGTAAACATTAAATCAATGGTATATTTTAACACCTTGAGTCCTCAAGACGGGTGTTAGCATCAGTGACTGAAATATAAAAACTTTTAGGAGTCAGTCAACTATGATTACTAACACCGCAGCTTATACTGTTGTAGCGATCGCCTATATTACTTTTATCGTTGGTACTTGGTTTATGTTTACCTTGTAGTTAAACAACACGGAAGATAAAAGGATAGCGAAAAACTCGATCTGGGGTTTGCAGACACTGCACAATTGCCCAAATAGATAAACCCCAGTGAGTAGCCAGCCAAATAGGGCCTAAGACAAAGCCTGCCAGTCCAAATGAGAAAAAGGACATTACGCCAATGATTGCCCCAACCAGCCAAATATTGAGGTGAAAATTAATTGCTTCTTTGGCATTGTCTCTTATAACAGTATCTTCAGAAACTGTCATAATGGCGATCGGAATACCGATGGATAGGACGAGTACACTGATAAAAGCTGAACCATGAGCTAAAGCCGAAAGCAGCTTTTTTTTGTCTAGATTAGATTCTGTTTCCATTATTTCTCCTATGGCAAAATGAGCCAAACCCAACAGTTAAATACTACCTTTTGGACAGCGTTTGAGGAAGTAGAGATTCTACACTACGGTCGAAGGTTGAAATTTTCCAATTTGATTGAGTCCAAATAAAAAGCACCTAGCTATTGCTAGATGCTCAACTTAAAATGATTTTAAACTAATTAATCTAAGCTAATTTACTTAAATCCGACTGCTGCTTGCCAAACAAAAGCTAGAGCGAGGAAAAATACGGGGATGATTGGTAATACATCTACCAAGGGTTTGAACATAGCGTAAGCTTCTGGCAAATCTGCCAAGATCATTGCAGCTTCCATATATCTATATACCTTCCAACAATTTTCTTAAAATATAGTAAAAATATTACCACATTTGCCGATCGGACTGAGGGTGATAACTCTGATTTTCTAAGCTACATAACCCAAAATCATTCCTGCTAATAGGATAAAACCCAACCAAACATTTTGACCTAAAACTTTGCCATAGATCGAACGAGGGATAGAGGGTTTGCGGAGAGTTAGATATTGCCAAATCCAGCCAGCCACAGCTAATACTAAACTGAACCAGAAGGCTGAACCTAAACCTAGCTTTAAACCTGTCAAAGTAAGCAAGATCACAGTTAGGGCGTAAAAAATGCCGATCGCTTCAGGGGTATATTTGCCAAAAAAGATGGCGCTGGATTTGATTCCTAGTTGAAGATCATCTTCGCGATCGCTTAAAGCATATCCTGTATCAAAACCCAAAGTCCAGGCTACTGTCGCACCCCAAAGTAACCAGGTGGCGGGTTCAATTTGCGCCGTTACCGCCGTCCAGCTAATTAGTACGGCAAACCCCCAAGCAAGGGATAGAACCAACTGAGGAACAGGAAACACTCGCTTTGCTAGAGGGTAGAAGACAATGAAGGGAACAGCAGCCACACAAAGCATAAAGCTGAGAGGATTCAAATAAAAAGCCAACACAGCTGCACAGGCAAGAGAAATAATTAGGATCACTATCCCCACTTGCACGGAAAGGACGCGAGAAGCCAGAGGACGAGTCTTAGTTCGAGTTACTTGAGGATCGATATCTTTATCCCAAAGATCGTTAACTACACATCCTGCTGCACTGGTAGCTAAAGTGCCTAAGACAATTACCCCCAGCAATGGCAGAGGAGGAATACCCTTGGCAGCCAGAACAACTGCCCACAGTGCGGGAATCATCAAAATTAGTCTTCCTGCTGGTTTATCCCAGCGCAGTAGACGAATCACTTTTTGCCAGGTTGATTCACTGGTTGGAGATTGGGACATGTTGAGTTTAAAATTAAATAATTTCAGTCGAGCAATTAATAAATATTGATAAAATCTTAAGATTATTTGTTACCCCAGGCAAAATACATGAGATTATGAACAATATCTGGTCGCTAATGCTCCAAGTTTAGAAATGTAGTTAGTTTGCTAGATGTGCTAAATTTTCTCAGTTTAATTTTATCTATAAATCTGCACTCCCAGGGAATTACCCACGTCGTCAATTGACATGAACCAAAAGATTATTGCAGCGATCGATATCGGCACTAACTCAATTCATATGGTAATCGTGCGGATCGAGCCTTCTCTCCCTGCTTTTACCGTAATTGCAAAGGAAAAAGAGCCAGTCAGGTTAGGCGATCGCCATCCAACTACAGGAGAATTGACCCCAGAAGCGATGCAACGTTCTCTTAATACTTTAAGACGCTGTAAGGAACTGGCAACTAGCCTACAGGCAGAACAAATCATTGCAGTGGCTACTAGCGCCACCAGAGAAGCTCCTAACGGGGAGGATTTCTTGCGTCAGATCGAATTAGAGTTGGGCATCGTCGTCAATCTTATTTCTGGAATGGAAGAAGCGCGTCGGATTTATCTTGGCGTACTATCGGGCATGGACTTCAATGAACAGCCTCACATTATTATTGATATTGGTGGTGGTTCAACCGAGATTGTCTTAGCTGATGTCCATGAACCTCGTTTCCTGAGCAGTACCAAAATAGGTGCAGTACGGTTAGCTAAAGAATTTGTGACTACCGATCCTATTAGCGATCGCGAATTAAAGGTTTTAAGATCCTATGTCAGAGGCATGTTAGAACGCCCGATTGAGGAAATCTGGCACAATCTTCAGTTAAACGAAGTTCCCCGCACGATCGGTACTTCTGGCACGATTGAAACCATTGCCGAAATTCATGCCAAGGAAACATTAGGAGCAGTTCCCGATCCTCTCAATGGCTATGAAATTAAATATAAGGAGATTGAAAAAATCGTCAAAAGACTGGCAAGAATGGGCTATGAAGAACGACTCGAAGTAGCTGGGTTGACGGATAAAAGAGCCGAGATTATCGTTCCAGGAGCGGTTATTCTACTCGAAGCGATGCAGATGCTCAAGCTAGATTCTATTATCATTTGCGAGCGAGCTTTGCGGGAAGGCATGATCGTTGATTGGATGTTAACTCATGGTCTAATTAATAGTCGGCTACGGTATCAAAACGAAGTTAAAAACCGCAATGTAATCAAAATTGCGCAAAAGTATCATGTCGATCTCGACTACAGCCAACGAGTAGCAAAATTTGCTCTCAGTATCTTCGATCAGTTAAAAGGACAACTTCATTCTTGGAGTGAAGCTGAAAGAGAATTACTTTGGTCGGCAGCCATCTTACACAACAGTGGCGTATATATTAGCCACTCGTCCCATCACAAACATTCTTACTACCTAATTCGTAATGCCGAACTTCTGGGTTTTACTGAACTAGAACTAGAATTGATTGCGAATATTGCTCGCTACCATCGCCGTAGCAAACCCAAGAAAAAACATGAAGCTTATTATAAATTGCCACACAAACAGCATCAGCTGATGGTACGTCAACTAAGCGCAATTCTAAGACTAGCAGTAGCTTTAGACCGTAGAAATAGAGGTGCGATCGCGCAAGTGAATTGTCAGTATGATTATCTTCATCGCTCTCTCTCTTTTCAAATTCAACCTACAGAAATTGGCGATCAATGTTCTCTTGAATTATGGAATCTTAGCTATAAAAAACAAGTGTTTGAAGAAGAATTTGATGTGGAACTAATTACTACTATTGCAGAAAAAATACCCGTTTCCACCCTCAATTCATCAGTTTAAGTTAACGCTCAACAGATATCTTAGTGTTTAATTTGGCGATCGCTTCTTTCCAAGTAGGAATATGATCGGTTTCCCAAGAAGAGAATTGATTAGCACCCATTTTAGGAGAGTCTATCATTGCTTGTAGATGTACTCCTGAGTTACGAAAAGCTTTGAGATCTTCGATAGTTTCCCAAACTGTTAAGGTTCGTAAGTCTTGTAAACGGATTTTAATTGCGATCAAGCCACTAGACCTATTCGCCTGAACTATAGATTTCAATGACAGGATGGCAAACATTAAAAAAGCAGGGATACTCTTAAGAGTATATTTAGTAGTTGATGCAATCATAGAATAATTTGAGCTTAATTTTTCCTGGTTACTATTTTTCTTCTGTTACTCTTCACTATTTTGTCAAGCCTACAAACAAAATCCTCGGTTTAGATAGGTTTTTATATTTAGCAGCTGTAGACTCCAAACAAGATAAAAAAGCCACTAAGATATAGATAAGATCGAGTTCGTCATGATGGCTTTAAATAAAATTTCTCCTAAATCCCGATTAGCCAAACTATTTAACTATTCAACCGAACCCGATCTAGTTACAATCACAGTTGCTTAAATGAGTTTAACGTCAGAAATACTGTCTCAGCAGCCAGATAACGTATTAGCCAGATTACGTCGTGCAGATCAGTTTTGGTCGGCTTTACGAACGGGAAAACTTGATGCAGCAGAAGTTGTCAGCAATAGTACAGCGGACATTGGTCAGACTGATACAGACCTAGTAATTTGTGGTGGGACGTTAGGCATCTTGCTTGGTACAGCACTACAGCAGCGTGGTTGGTCAGTTACTTTAATTGAGCGGGGGATCTTACGAGGTAGAGAACAAGAATGGAATATCTCTCGTCATGAATTGCAGACATTTGTTGACCTAGAATTGTTGACTGAAGCAGAATTACAACAAGCGATCGCCACTGAATATAATCCAGCTAGAGTCAGCTTCAAAGCAGGTGTAGAAGTTTGGGTTAAAGATGTATTAAATATTGGAGTCGATCCTGTTTATTTATTGGCACAGTTAAAGCAGAAGTTTTTGCAAGCAGGAGGCAAGCTGCTGGAAAATACGGCGTTTAAATCAGCCGTAGTTCATCCTGATGGGGTAGTAGTTGACACAGGGGAACAAACAATCAAAACTCGTCTGTTAATCGATGCTATGGGTCATTTTTCTCCCATTATCAAGCAGGCAAGAAATGGAGCTAAGCCAGATGCAGTATGTGTCGTAGTTGGTAGTTGTGCTAAAGGGTTTCCTGAAAACAATACGGGAGATTTAATTTATTCTTTTACGCCGATTATTAATAGCTGTCAGTATTTCTGGGAGGCATTTCCTGCCAAAGATGGTCGCACCACCTATATGTTTAGCTATCTCGATCCCGATCCAGCAAGACCAAGCTTAGAGTATTTCATGGATGAATATCTCAGACTTCTACCACAGTATCAGGATATAAAACTAGAACAGCTAGAATTTAAGCGATTTCTTTTTGGCTTTTTTCCTGCCTACAAAGACAGTCCAATCCAGCTACCTTTTAATCGAATTTTACCTGTAGGTGATAGCGCAGGTGCGCAGTCTCCCGTTAGTTTTGGTGGCTTTGGGGCAATGATTCGACATTTAAAACGCTTGACCCAAGGAATCGATCAAGCTTTGAGCATAGATAGCTTGAACAGCAAAAACTTAGCTTTATTGCAACCATATCAACCAAATATTTCTGTCACTTGGCTATTTCAACAAACTATGAGTGTCAAGGTAGGCAAACAAGTTAATCCTGAGCAAATTAATAACCTTATGAATGGGGTTTTTGCCGTGATGGATCGCTTGGGCGATGATGTACTCAAGCCATTTTTGCAGGATGTAATTCAGTTTGTACCTTTAGCCAAAACCTTACCTTTAGTCGATCCTCGGTTAGTCCTTCCTTTATTACCGCAAATCGGCATTAACTCTTTAGTTAGCTGGATAATTCATTATTTAAACTTGGTGTTATATAGCGGTTTATATCCTGTAGGAAAGTTAGCTCAACCACTAGTTCAAAACTTGTCTTTACTTCAGCAATATTATTATCAACGTTGGTTAGATGCTTGGAAATATGGTTCAGGTAGTGATTATGAGCAGTAAAAATGATTTGCAGGTCTTACAACAGTTTTCAATTGAGTAGACACATTAATTTATCGAAGTAATGGGTAATGGGTAATGGGTAATAGGTAATGGGTAATAGGTAATGGGTTCTATCCAACTGAAATTCGCTGTAATTAATCAGCCTGAAAAGTAAGTCGTAAAAAAAATATATACAGAAATCTATACAGAGCAATAAAATTATGGTTAAAAAAAATCAGCCTGAACAGGAAAGTAAGTCTCCAAAAAATAGTAAACAAAAAAGCAAACAAAATCAGAAAATAAGCAGGAAAAAATACGAAGCAGAACTAGCCAAGTTACAGATTGAACTAGTTAAGTTACAGCGATGGGTGCAGCACAAAGGCTTAAAGATAATGGTACTGTTTGAAGGTCGCGATGCAGCAGGCAAAGGCGGAGCAATCAAACGAATTAGCGAAACCTTAAATCCCCGTGTTTGTAAAGTAGTGGCGTTAGGAACTCCTAACGATCGCGAAAGAACTCAATGGTATTTCCAAAGATACGTGGCTCATTTTCCCGCAGCAGGAGAAATAGTCTTATTCGATCGTAGTTGGTACAACCGTGCAGGGGTAGAAAAAGTAATGGGTTTCTGTACCTATGACGAATACAACGAGTTTATGCGCTCATGTCCGCAGTTTGAGATGATGATTGAGCGATCGGGAATTATATTAATTAAATATTGGTTCTCCGTCAGCGATCGCGAACAGGAAAAACGGTTTCGAGACAGAATGAAAGATCCGACCAAACGCTGGAAAATTAGCCCGATGGACTTACATGCAAGAGAAAAATGGGTGGATTACTCCAGGGCAAAAGATGAGATGTTTGCTGCCACAGATATCCCTGAATCACCTTGGAATGTGGTGGAAGCCGACAACAAAAAAAAGGCGCGATTAAACTTTATTAGTCACCTCTTAGCAACTATTCCTTACAAAGATTTGCCAGTCGAGAAAATTAAGCTACCTCCCCGACAAAAAGCGATCGACTATGAACGTCCTCCTGTAGAAACTCAAAAATTTGTCCCTGAAAAATATTAGGCATGACTAATATTTAACTCAACAGCATACCGCTAATGCTGTTAATAAAGCGATCGCTTGAGACAATACAATTAAAAAGGAAGCCTTCCGACCGCAAACTCAAGGGCTAAAGCGATCGCTTCTGCTTCCCCTTCATCCATTTGTGTCCTCAAAGCAATCACGACAGATGGATTAACTACTGCTTGTACCTTCAGCCAATCTAAAGATGTTCGCACTTCCTTGGCTACAGCAGGAGGCGCAAAGACAGTATTGAAAACTTGAGGTAGTATATCCAGTCTTTCGATACGCTCCAAACCAATTAAACAAGTACTGTTTGTAACTGCTCGTCCAGTCAATAGTTTAGCTCCTGTTCGAGTTCTTCTGGAGGATAGTCAATAACGGGAACACCCAGCTTACCAAGTAGTTCGATAAAAGTAGGTTTAGAGTAACCTGCTAAATCTGCTGCTTGTCCAACCGAAAGCTTTCCCGTTTCAAATAGTTTGACCATTAGCAGAAGTCGGGCTTCTTCTACTGGGATGTCTTGAGGAAGTTGTACTTCTAGAGCGTTCATTTTTATGGGGATTTATAGATGCCGAGACGATCTTAGCTTACTTTAAACTAACCCAAAGGTTATAAGAGATAAGCTGTTATAGATAAAGTGCAATCAAAATGGCGGGAGGCGGATTTGAACCACCGACAGAAAGCTATATCCTATGATAACTCGTAACCTTTAACAATATTCGCTCATAATTCATTTACAAGTGAGCGAAAAATGAGCGAAAAAGAAACTCGGTCAAACAATACAGTTGTACCAAACGACGGTAGTTATCTAGGAGCAAAAAAAGGAAAGGCATTAAAAGATAAAAAGATCCAGGCTGATTTCGATACCGCTTGGGAGTCTCAAAGAAAGCTGCTTAAAAACAATACTGTTAAGCTGTACAAAGATAAAACCGCAATCGGTGTTCAATGGCAGTCTTATGTCGATTGGGACAACAGCAAGCTAATTGAACCATTGAGGGTAAAAAGAACGCTTAACGCGCTAGGTAGAGGGAAGTTTCCTCACACTGCCAATGCTGTTAATAACGCGATCGCGATCGCTAAAGAATTAGACCTCAAGATACAAGCTGAATCATTCAACTGGCTAGATTATCCCCAATGGATGCCTAAAAAGCTTAGACCAGTAGACGAGGTTAAGCCAGAGTGCAAAACTATTGCCCAATGGATAGAAGAGTACGAAGCTTATTATTGGTTATCGCGAGACAAGGGTAGATACCAAGACAGTCGGAACTGGAATAAAGCTTATTTGCTTTACTTCAACAGAATCTCTGATTGGTCTAAGTCCCCTAGTAAGGAAATTTTTAACGACGTTTGTAGGAATTACCCCAAATCAAGCAAACGCAACGAATGCTGTACCAGAATCAAATATCTAGCTCAATTTTGCGGACTGGCTGATTATGATTCTAAGGAATTCAGAATCACCAAAAAGCAAGTATCTGTTAAAGCTAAACCCAAGAAAGAGATGACAGATACAGAAATCGAAGAGTGGTATCATAAATTTCCAGAATGGACGGGCAATGTATCCAGTCCCAGCCAATGGCAATTGTGGCAATGGATGTATGGGATGCAAGCTACTTATGGCTTTCGTAATCACGAAACGTTAAACATCTTTAACTTAGACAAAGAATACAGAGGTGAAGACGGGAAGCTTTATCCTGCTTTTACTGACAAAGAAGCTAACCCTAGAGGAATTATTTACACCGAAGGGAAGGGAGTTAAGAGGGCTGCTTTTGCGCCACGTCCTCTTAGGTGGCTAGAAAATTTTAACTTAAGAGAGATCCCTAGCGATTATTACAAATTTCTAAAACTTATATCGGGGTTAACCCCCTATGATAGAGAAAAGAAAAAAGAAGGTAAAATTCATAGATAATTTGCTTGTAGGTACTCTAGGTATCGGGTCAAGACGCTCTAGTCTGTTTATCAGAATCTATACTAAACACAAGCTGTTTGTGAGGTATGAAGCTGAATTGAAGCAGGATAAGGCAAGAGATTTATTTAAGCAACTAGCTAATTTGCGATCGCCAAAACATAGTGACGTTCAAATAATCAATGCTACTGAGAAGGTATTAGCTCATGCTGCTTTAGATTGGATTGATTTTAGAGACAAAAGCAGTATTAGTTCTCCCAAGAATGCTACTAAGGCTAGAACGAATCGACTACCTTTTTGGCAAGATTTAAGAGACACTATTTTTCTGATCTATCCCTTGAAATCTTATTCGAAATTACTCCTGAGTAAGTAGGTACTTCTAGGTTGTTTAACTACTATTTTTTTGACTTATAGCTATCTAAGCGCTTGATAAGTTGGGGTACACTTGTACCTGCTTGACTCTTTCACAGGCGATCGCTATTATTGCTTTTGAGCGAATATTAGGACTCATAACCCGAAGGTCTAAGGTAAAAACCAGTCAGAGATTGAGCGAAGGCGAAATGGCGGGAGGCGGATTTGAACCACCGACCTTCGGGTTATGAGCCCGACGAGCTACCAGACTGCTCTATCCCGCGTCGCTTTAGTAACAATAGCACAGTTAGTTTAGGAAAAGCAATTAATCGATTTATTTGGCATATACGGCAGGCAATAAACTTGCTGCACCATACCTAACTACATCGCTACAGGGTAATCCTGTTGAATCAGCTGTAGATTTAATTACGGCTTCTGCTTGATTGTGATTCATGCCGAGGGTATTAAGAGCGATCGCTTTAACCTTAACTTCGCCGAAAGTACCCCCTGCACTAGCTACGGTTTCATAGAGTTGAATTACTTCTGGTAAGGGAGGAATGAGAAAATTGGGTAAATCGCGAATATGTTTTGCTCCTGCACGATGTACTAAAACTAAGCCTGTCGGTTGGCTACCGCGTATTAGAGGCAAGGTGGCAGTAGAACCTGGATGTAATAGTGAACCCTGTCCTTCAATAATGACTAGATCTTGCTCTATTGCTTGCTCTAAGAGCGTTTTTTCGACTGCTCCTGCTGCAAAGTCTACCCTCACAGCATCTAAGGCGATTCCCTGACCTGAAATCGCAATTCCCGCCTGTCCTGTGGCGATCAACTGAGCTTTGATTCCCTGAGCCAATGCTGCACGATGGAGTTCGAGGCTAGTAGACATTTTGCCGATCGCCATATCTGTCCCAACTGTTAAGATTCTCTGAGCCGAAAGCGATCGCGCCTGACCCGTACCAATTTTTAAGCCAGCAGGCTCTTGTCGTATATCCCAAATCTTTTGTCCAGACCGTAAATTAGGAAAACGGTGATTAAGGGAGGTGTGTAAGCCATTGACGATTGATAGACCAGCTTTAACGGCGATCGCTATTTCTGCCAATAAATCAGAGGGTAATTTTCCACCAGAAGGAGCAATGCCAATTAGTAGGATCTCGGGTTGATAAGTTAAAGCTGCTTGAACATTTTTAACAATTGGTACATTTCGCTCAATTTGAGTTAACCCAACTAAAGATTCTCCTTCTGCCTCAGAATCGATTACCGCGACCATTTTTGTCTGGCTATAGCGGAGAAAAGCTAATCCAGTTTTCCCGTGATGACCTTTAACTCCACCTTGAAGCAAAATGGCGACTCGACTATTAGCTGTTAGCTGCATCTTGTTACTCCTAATCCTGGTTGATGATTGGGTAATAAACGTCCTGCTTCTATGGTCGCACCCTGAAATGGATCGTCTGTGAGGTTTAGGTGACTATCAAGGTCTAAATAATCGGCATAAGGAGCAAGATGAGCCATTGCGGTATTAGCTAAGCTGCTGTCGGAATAACAGCCAAACATAATCTTTAAGCCACAGGCTTGAGCCACCTGAATTGTCTGCATAGCTTCGGTTAAACCTCCCGTTTTCATGATTTTGAGATTAACCCCCGCTACTGAATTGGCTAAGCGAGGAATATCGGCACTTGTAAAACAGCTTTCATCAACAAAAATGGGTAGAGGTGATGTTTGAGATAAGTCTGAAAGCTTGTGGTCTAAGGCAACAGGTAAGGGTTGCTCAATATATTCTACTGCCTGCCTCTCTAACCATTGAGACATATACACCGCATCTTCAAAACTCCAGCCACCATTAGCATCTACGGTAATTCTACTCTGGGGCGCTGCTTGACGGACTGCTTCCACCATCAACTTGTCTGCCTCAATTCCGTCTGGATTACCCAGCTTAAGCTTGAGTATCTTAAAGTCTAGAGTATCTTGCCAGTCTTTGAGTCGAGCAACGGCTTTTTCTGGCGTATTAATCCCAATGGTGACGGATATAGGGACAATGCGATCGCAATCTAAGCCCCAAATTTGCCACAGTGGTAAACCAGATTTTTGACCCAGCCAATCATAGAGAGCCATATCTACCGCTGCTTGAATCGTCGAAGAGACTTTAAACTCATCTAATTTAGCTTTTATTTGTTGGCGCTGTAGGGGATGAAACTGCTCTAGGTGAGAGCTAATCTGTGCTAATTGCGATCGCAAACCTGAAGCATCTTGTGGCTGCTTCTCATCTATAGAAAAAGGAGATGCTTCTCCCCAACCTTCAATATTATCTTGCTCAATACGCAGCCACAGATTAGTACTTTCTGCTGTAGTACCCCGACTAATGCGTAAGGCAAATTTCTTATGAACAGTAAAAGTCTCAACCGTTAATTGCATAGGTTAATTTAGTTTTTTCTCATGAATAATATTGGTTTGGGATCGACAGTTAAATATTTTAAAAAGTGCAACTTCTCTAAAACCAGCAACGTCTAAAAAACTATTAACGCTGAAACCACATTATAGTTACTCGCATTACTGTCAATTATTTATTTTATGGCTTTAATTATTTTGCCCTCAAGCTTTTGGCTGAGGCTAATGATAGCTACTATACTTAATGTAGTTATCTTGACTCCCCTCCAAATTTCTCAAGCACAAGTTCCTCCATCAGGAGCAATTACTCTAAAATCAGATGTGCAGGAATCTAATTCTAAAACAGGTGTAATTACTGCCAGAGGTAACGTCCAAATCAACTATCCTGCTCGACAAATTCAAGCTACGGCAACTCAGGCTCAATATTACAGCCGTGAACGTCGCTTAATTCTGACAGGCAGTGTTTATGTACTTCAAGCAGGAAACAGTCTGCGAGCGGAAGAAATGACCTATTTAGTTGATGAAGGACGATTTATTGCTAAACCCGAAAGCGATCGCCAAGTAGAATCAACTTATCTGATCACTGCACCCGATAAATGATTACTGATTACTGATTACTGATTACTGATTACTAAAAATTGTGGCTTTAATTTTAGAAAATATTCATAAATCTTACGCTAAAAGAAAAATTGTTAATCGGGTAAATCTTCAGGTTTCGCCAGGGGAAATTGTCGGTTTATTGGGCCCCAATGGTGCGGGTAAAACCACGACATTTTATATTGCCACAGGTTTAGTCAAACCTAATGAAGGGACAGTTAAGTTGAATGAGCGTAATATAACCTCCTTAGCATTGCATCAGCGATCGCGTTTGGGAATGGGTTATCTGACTCAACAAGCGAGTATTTTCCGTAATCTTAGTGTTCAAGATAATATTCTCTTGGTTTTGGAACAGACAGGAATACCTCGTCCAGCACGACCAGTTAGGCTACAGCAGTTGCTTAAAGAGTTTCGTCTAGAAAGAGTGGCAAATACTTTGGGATCGCTCATTTCAGGGGGAGAAAGAAGGCGTACCGAATTAGCTAGAGCCTTAGCCGCAGGGTTAAATGGGCCTAAATATTTATTGTTGGATGAACCTTTTGCTGGGGTCGATCCGATCGCTGTAGCAGAAATGCAGGATATTATTGCTCAATTGCGCGATCGCCAAATAGGAATCTTGATTACTGACCATAACTTTCGCGAAACCTTAGCTATTACTGATCGTGCTTATGTTATGCGCGATGGAGAAATTCTCGCTTCGGGAACGGCAGATGAACTATATAGCAACCCTTTAGTTAAGCAATATTATTTGGGAGATAATTTTCACAAGTAGTCAACAGCTTCAACAATGATCAGTAATTAGTAATTAGTAATTAGTAATCAGTAATTACTAATCATGTAGCTTTATTCTATTTAACCTTAGTCGCTTTATTTGCGCCTCTTTCCAATTCCCGCATTTTTTTACCACGCCAAATCAACTTAACAGGTGTCCCTGTAAACCCAAGCTGATCGCGAAATTGGCGATCGATATAACGGCGATAGTTATCATTAAAGCGTTTGGGTTCGTTCACAAATAAGGCAATAGTCGGCGGTTGGGCGCTTACTTGAGTACCATAATAAATTCTGCCCTGTTTTCCTTGACGGTTAGTAGGGGGAGAGTGCCAGCCTACAGCTTCTTCTAAGACTTCATTGATGACGGAAGTAGTTACCCGACGACGATGAGATTCCGCAGCCACATCCACCAGATCGAGGATTTTATTTACTCGTTGTCCTGTCATGGCGCTGACAAAAATCATTTCCGCCCATTCCATAAAATAGAGACGAGACAAAATTTCTTTTTTATATTCGTTGATTGTGCCTGTATCTTTCTCTACTGCGTCCCATTTGTTAATGATCAAAATAACCGCTCGACCTTCATCAATAATGCGTCCTGCCAGTTTTAGATCCTGTTCCGTAACGCCATCTAGGACATCAATCACAAACAGCACCACATCTGAACGGCGAATCGCTTTGAAAGCACGGTTGATGCTAAAGAATTCTGCACCGTAGTCAACGTTTTTCTTACGGCGAATCCCTGCGGTGTCAATGAGACGATAGGTTTGTTCTCCCCGCTGGACGATCATATCGATCGCATCTCTAGTAGTACCCGAAACAGGACTGACTATCGAACGTTCTTCCCCTGTCATAGCGTTGAGCAAGCTAGATTTACCCACATTAGGACGACCAATAATTGCTACCTTGATCTCGTTGTCTTCCACCAACTGATCCACAGGAGGTAAATGGGTCACGAGTTCATCTAAAAGTTCTCCTGTACCGCTACCGTGAATCGCCGAGATGGGATAGGGTTCTCCCAGTCCCAATTCCCAAAATTCCGAGGCTTGGGCTAAACCTTGTTCAACAGACTCACACTTATTAACAGCGAGTAAAACAGGGACAGATTGACGACGTAACCATTCAGCAATTTCGCGATCGCCATCCATTAGGCCAAATTGACCATCCACCACAAAAATCGCTGCCGAAGCCTCTACTAATGCAGCCATTGCCTGCTGACGAATCATGGGTAGGAACTCTGTATCATCATCAAAAACTAGTCCGCCTGTATCAACTATTTGAAAATCGCGATCGCGCCAAAATGAAGGACGGTAAGTGCGATCGCGGGTAATTCCTGGTTCGTCATGGACGATCGCCTGTTGATCTCCAGCCAAACGATTGACAAAGGTAGATTTGCCCACGTTGGGTCTACCAATAACAGCCACTATAGGTAATTTCATATTCTGTTTAAGACGCTACACATTACGCCTGTAAATTTAATGATTGATGAAGAGATTAGTTTGCTGATATGCAAGCTAGCTAACTAATTTATCATAATCTAGAATTGATTTCTAGAAAATAATATATTTTTTTATAGTTATATTTGTGACCAAGACTAGAAATTTTACATTAACATTTTAGACGTTCCCAATTACTATGTTTAATCAAAATCCTTTAGAAAAGCTAGTTAATTCATTAGAGTCCTTAACTTTTGGCGATCGCATCTTGGAAGGGATTAAGTTGGGTAAGAAAGAACCAAACGAACCTGAGATTGCTAATCTGATTAATGATTTGCAGCAGGGTAATTATTACCATAGATTATTAGCATTATATTCTTGTTATGGTAGCTATAACGGAGAAAGAGTTTTAACTGCGATTAAAGATAATTCTCGCAGTATTCGTCGTAAAGCGATCGATCTAATTACAATTGTGGGTAGTGACAGACAAATTTTAACTGCCCTGGAAACATTTAATTATAAACAGCTTCGAGTTTTATTTAAGTATTTACGAAAAAGAAATCGCCTAGCAATCATAGATACCTGTTTAATTAAATTAATTGAGCGCGATGAGCAAAAAGTAGCTCAATTGTTAGTTTACGGTACAGCAGAAATAATCAATCGCTATCAAGATAGAATTTTAGAATGTATAGGAGTAGATGAGTGGAGTAATTTAGCGCGGTTACATCCTGAAATTGCTCTTAATACCTTACAAGAATACGCTACTAAATCTACAGGTAAAGATTGGCGATTTTTAGCTTATTTTCACAGCTGTATATCTAGATTGGCAAAATTATATCCCGATCGCTCTTTAGCTTTAATTCAAAATTTAGTTAGTCATCCTTCTTTTAACGATCTTAGATGGCAAAACTTAGTTTATTATCGCCCTGTCGAATCAGCACAGTTAGTTTTACAGTCGCAGAATAAAGTACAAATAAACTTAAATGTTATTGCTCATAAATTACCTCAAGACTTATTAATTAATCTAATTCAAAATCAAGAACATACTGTTAATAATTATGCTCTCTGGCTACCAAAACTAAAACCAGCCAAACGTACAGCAATATATGAACAATGTCATTTAGGTTGGCGCGATGATCATGGCTGTTTATCTAGGGATTTAATCAAGCTGTTTCCTCAAGCTATCAGAGAGAAAGAAGCAAGATATCACTTAGATTTACCTCTGTTAAAAACACGTCCAACTCAACGCCTTCCTTATGTTGCTTTCTTACCCTGGGATGAAACCAAGGGAACTATACAACCTTATCTGCAAAACCCTGATGCAGATTCAAGAATACTTGCCCTCAAAACTATTATTGATGCAACTCAGTATAATCGTACTCATTTACCAGAATTACTCAAGATAATTTGCGATCGCCATAACGAACAAGATCCTGTGAGAAATGCCATGCTTTATGGCTTGGCTAGTTTACCTCCAAGTATTTGGCAACAGGAACATTTAGCAAATTTAGACACAATCCTAACTGATACTTTGAAAGCTGCGGATTTGAGTGCTGCTACAGCAAATCACGCTCAATATATCATTATTAAGATCTTACCGTTTTATCCTCAATGGTCGGCAGAATGGTTATCCAAATTAGTTCAAGCCAGAGGAAGAATCAATTTTTATCATCTTGAAAGCCGTCTGAATAATACTCAAGTACAGCAACTCGCACCTATCCTCCTTCCTGTCTTTAAATCGTGGGAAACTAGAGAAAGAGAATGGAATATTATTGAAGCAGGACGTAGTTTTGGTAGACGTTTAAAAGTCTTTGATGGCTTAGTAGATATCTTAGAAAGAGTTTTAAATAGTACTATCTACCCATACCATGCTAACTGGATTTTAAATATTTTAAGCGAGCATAGACGCGATCGCCTAGCTTTTTTAATTCCTCAATTACTCAATCAGGATAAAAGTTGGTTTACTCAGTCTGCTGTTAATCTATATCTCCATAACTTCCGTCAAGACTTACTCACTCCGTTTTTAGGGCAAACTGCATACAAGGGCAAATTCAGTACAGGCAAGACACGCTTTGTTCCTTTCTTTTATGGAGGCTATAGCCGTTGGACAGATAAACAACAAACCATCTTTGCTCAATCTCTCGAAAGCTTAACTAGAGACGACAAACGAGATACTCCAGCAGTCTGGAGTGCAATCGAACAGTTAGCTTTATTACCTGCTGTTAAACAGACGAGGTTGATGCAGTTAGCCAGCCTCAAAAATCCTCAAGAGGCAATTAGAGATAGAGCTTTGCGCGCTTTATCTAAGTTAGATGGAGGACAGGGTGTACCAGAATTATTATCAGCTTTAGATGATGCTCGCGCTAGAATTGCCATCTATGCTTTGCGTAAATGTTTGCTGGAGATGCCTGTAGACAATGCGGTGTCTATTCTTCAAAATGCTTCCTGGGAGAAAATAACCGTCGCCAAGGAGATTATTCGTTTGTTGGGCGATTTAGCTTCAGCAACAGCTTACCAAGAATTATTAGCTTGGAATGATCGAGATTTACATCGCGATGTGCGTATTGCCTTATTAAGATCCTTATGGGAACATCTAGAAAAAGAAGAAACTTGGGTAATTCTCGAACAAGCTGCCACAGATCCTGATGAGGCAGTGGCAACAATGGTAGGGAGAACTCCAGGAGACAGATTATCAAATGTAGCCGAAATTAAATTAGTATCTTTACTTGTAACTCTCTTAAATCGCCCTGAACCTACTCTGCGTCTCACTATTTTACAACGCTGCTATCAGTTACCTGTTAGAGATACCCAACAAATCTTGTTATCCCAGTTATTAAAATCTCTAAATTCAAATTATCTTGATGAAGTCAAAGCTGCTGCTAATGCTATTTTTGTTACCTATAGAGATGCAGAAACCATTGCAGAAAGCATTAAACAAATTATTCCTAACCGTCGTAGTTTAAATTTAGTTATTTCCAGCCTGCAATCTCAACTATCTAACTATGGTCAAGATATTTTATTGATTGTCAGAGCTATCATACCCTTACTGGCAATCGATCCCATTACTGTCTCGCTGCAAATAAAATTAGCCGTTGCTTCTCTTCCTTGGAATGAATTAGGAGAATTTTTGCTCGACTTAAATAAAAGAGGAGAATTACATTCTGATGCTTTAACTACTGCTGAGAGTGCGATTTTACATGCTCATTATCGTCCAGATATCGATCGCTTACACCATCTTGAAATAACTTTAGCAGCTAGTGAAGATGAAAAAATACGTCGTCTGGCTTTATCAGCATTAGTGGCACAAACAACATCTCGTTTGGGCTGGAATAAAGAGAGAGTCCAGAGATTATTTGCTTATCGTCAAGATTCCTCCGTTCTAGTTGCGGCTGCTGCTCAATTTACTTTTCCACCAGACAAAATCATTGTGGATAACTAATCTTTAATTCTTTAGTTGTCTCGATTTGCTTTAGAAATTGATTACGATTATTACTTAAACAGTTGACATTTAAGCAAACACTTAAGTACTATATTATTAGTTAAGCAAATACTTAACTATTGTGGATATATGAGTAGAACTGCTGGTAATGCTGATGTTTTTGCTGCGATCGCCGATCCGACTCGACGGGCAATTCTCGACTTATTACGTCAAGGAGAACAACCTGTTAAGCAAATCGCCCAACCATTTTCTATGTCACTTCCTGCTATTTCGCAACATTTAAGCGTGTTGTGTGAAGTGGAACTTGTTACCCAGAGAAAAGAAGGACGACAGCGATTTTATCGTTTAAATCCAGAACCTTTAAAGCAGGTATCTAATTGGGTAAATCATTACGAACAATTCTGGCAAGACAAGTTAGATGTTCTTGGTAACTATTTGGAGGATAATCCGTGAAAGAGCAAGTAAAGCTAAATATTTTTTATCCTCATCCACCAGAAAAAGTCTGGCAAGCTTTAACCGACTGCCGTATTCTCAATGCTTGGATGATGAATAATAATTTTGAACCGTGTTTAGGGCATAAATTTAAGTTTGAAAGCAATTCTTTACCAGGCATAATAACAATCATTCACTGTGAGGTAGTGGAACTAAATAAGCCCAAACGTCTTGCTTATACTTGGCAGGATGAGATGACAAGTGAACCGTCATTAAGAGATAAACTAACGGAGTTGCTTAACTACAGAAATTCTAAAGAAGAATGGGATTATCGTCTTCAGCAAAAGCTACCGCAAGTACTAAAGAAAAACTATTGAGACAGACGGAAAGGAATGTCAAACGGGAACTTTCTGGTTTACTCTTGCTAATACTAAAAACGGTTCTCACAAAGCAATTACCGATGTCGAACTGCTGACAATTCGATTAGGTGCAATGGGAGAGTTTGAAACTTGAAGCTGATAACGAACAAGGTGGGCAATTTTGATTGTTAATTTGTGTTGTTGAGTTGAACTGGGATTCGCCCACCCTACAGAAATATCTTTTGATGATTAACACCTGGAAGTTTTGGCATAATTATCCTACTTCCAGATATCGAGATCAGCATCTTGGTTTATCTCTTCAACTGTCTCTAGATATGTACTAATCGCATCTCTAATATTTTCTAAAGCCTCCTCTTCTGTCTCTCCCTGTGACCAACATCCAGGTAAACCAGGACACTGGACAGCGTATCTATCCTTCTTCACTTTTTTTGAGTCGGACTTGATAGCGCATAAGATTTGAATCTAATTGTTTTAACTTTATCGATCATAAATCTTGAGTAAATAAATTGGTCTTTATTGATGGCAAAATTAATCAGGCGATTTTGCACCAATTACTTTCTCGCCTCGTTTTTCTTTGGCTGCTAATTCTAAATTTAATTCTAGAAGTTTGGCTAAAATATCGTCATTTTTCCTAAAATCATAAGCTTGCATAACTAATTTATCTAACTCTTGATGTAGTTGATAAAGTTTACTGGCTGGTTCATGAAAGTAGGCGTTATAAAGTTGCGTAATTCCCCATTGTTTCTTTGACATTTGTTCGGTGCGATATTGATGCAATTCAATGGTTTTATTGCGGATTTGTTCGATAATTGTTCCCGTCGATGCGTTTCGTGATGCAGGGGCGGTTCGCGAACCGCCCTTACCCGATGCACCCACACCAGGATTTTGGGGAAAAGGAAAGGTTTCAAAACAAGTCGTATTTGTATAACGGGTGTCGCCTTTTAATGTAGAGCTTTGAGCTTTTACCCACAAGCGATGAATATTTGATGTCAATATTCCTAAAATATAATAATCATCTGATGTAACAACGGTTGTAGAATCAGCAGGTAGCCAATTAATATTAACAGGAAGAAAAATAAACCATTTAGAATGTCTTGGTACAATAAAATAATGTGATAAGTTATCAATAGCTTTTCTCATTGCTGGTCTTTTTTCTCCAAATTTCCACCAATTTAATCTTGTTGGTTTTCTTCGATTATTATCTCTTTTTGGTTTAACAGTATTTTTTAAATGCTCAAAAGGTAATTTATAATCACTAGCATCTTCTAAGCACATATCATTAAAATCAATAATCCATCTACTAGGATTACCATGAGGATTATCCGTCAAATCATCAGCAGAACAAGACTGCTTTAGAACATTTTTATTTTGATTATCTTGAGCAATCCATAATTGAGCTTGTCTTTCATTAATATAAAAACCTTTCCCTACTGGAATAATCCCTTGAAAGCTTTTATTCTTATTTACTTTAAGCTCAAGAGCTTTGGAAACATCAACATTGATAGTCAAAGAAGAATTAATACGAGCTACCTGCTTGTCATCTAAAAAGTATTTATCTGGTTGTTCATAACTCCAGTTAACTATACTTACATGAACTTCGGCTTCACCTGACCAAACTTGACTAGAAATTGCTTCGTGTATCTGTCCACCTTTGTTAGTAACATAATCTAAAGTTGCTATACGGCTTTTTCCCTGACTAATCGAATTAGTTCCAACTAAACCTACTCTACCTGTTTCGTTAATATTATCCTGTGCTAAGCGAAACCAATAGCTACAAAAATCAACATCTTTAACATCAGGAAACTGTTTAAATACTTGCTCTACATATTCATCTCCCAGATTTAAGCGCATATGTTTACCACCCAAAAACGGAGGATTACCAATAATTGCGCCTGCTTTTACCCATTCGCTAAACAAAGCATCTTGACAGACAATATTATTATCTAAAGTATCGAGGGGTAATTCTTGTTCCGTTAAATCCAACTTGTCGATCGCAACTTTCTTAGCAATAGTCATAGTAACTTTCGCCAACTCTACTGCAAAGGGATTTATGTCCATGCCGTAAAACTGCAAGGGTGTTACCAATCCCATTTGTGTTTGTTGTTTACCAATTTCTGATCTACGACGAGAAGCTGTTTTATCTAATAAAAACTTTTCGATTTCTTTAAGTTCTTGATAGGCAAGATATAAAAAATTTCCCGAACCACAAGCGGGATCGAGGACTTTATAGCTCTTTAGTTCTATTTGCAAACTATTTAACTCGTCTATTGTATTAGCAGCTTCTATTTTTGCATCCCAATAATTACTAATAGTCGGCTTAACAATTTTCATGATGTCCGCTTCCGAAGTGAAGTGCATCCCATGAGCATGACGTTCTTTTTTATTTGTCGTACCTTCAAAAATATTACCGAAAATTGCAGGGCGAATTTGTTTCCAGTTTTCCCGCGCTGCTGAATCGAGATAGTTTAATTCTTCTTTGGTTAATTCGATGGGATGAATGGTAGCAAACAAACCACCATTAAAATAGTCTACTCCTTTGTACTTACCCGCAGGACTAATTCCTGGTCGATTCATTTCCTGAAATAAACCACCCAAAACATCATAAGAACTTCTGCCACCCAGACAGTCTTGAATGCAGTTAATAAACATATCGGTTGGTAACATTCCTCGATCTTCGGCAAACATGGCTAAAACACATTGCAAAACTAATCTTTGCGCAGCGAGAATACTAAAATCTTCTTTTATACCCCTTTGCTTGAGGATTTCGCATAGTTCGCCCATTTTGCGAGCAGTTTCTTTAGTTACCTCTACCTGATTATTTTGAAAAACTGGGTTTTGCTGTTCCAACCCCATAAAGCCAAAAGCTGACGATCTTTCAGGTAATTGCTCAAGATTGATAATATCTACGGGTTCGTCAACTTGATTATCAAAATCGTAAATCCAAAACTGATCGAAGTTACATAGCATTACGTAGCGTGGACGATTGGGAACGATTCTTGTCCAGTAATTAAAAGCCTGACGGTAATGTTTGCCTAAATCTTCCCCCTGTTTCTTCATTTCAATCAAGACGCGGGGTTTCCAGACTAAATCCGCAAAACCTGTCTTACCTTTATTACTTCCCTTTTTAATAGCAACTTCGTATTCTGCACCAGCTTGTAATGCACCATGATGTCCAAAAGCCTGAAAAAACCTGTCTAAAAATACCTGTGCCTGACTTCTTTCTCTGCCTGTAATGTATTGCCGACGATAATTGACAAACTCATTGAGGCTTTGGGCGGTAGCTACCATATATCTAGTCCAAAAACTGATATAGATAGCGTTCCTTTGCTGAAAACCTAAAACATACAGGAATCTACTCGATCTCGATCGAGATGCATGGCGAAATCTCGGTATTTTGCAGGATGATTAAAGCGAGAATTGCTCGGTAAATAGCCCACCCTACTTTAATATTCTCAAAACGTGATGGAATCTTAAAAATCGTATTATAATCAAAGTGTACATTTAAGCGTACATTTCTCAATGCCAAAATATCTCACCATTACAGAAGCTAGAAAAAATCTTCTAAGCTTACCTGATGAACTAATTAATGAACCCATAATCATTACCAAGCATGGTAAACCCGTAATGGTTACAGTCAGCTATGAACAAATGGAATCTTTATTAGAAACTTTAGAAATACTAGAGGATAAAGAATTTAGTTCCCAATTGTCTGCAAGCATTCAACAAGAGCAAGCTGGAGAGAGCGTTAGCTGGGAAGAGGCTAAAGAAAAATTAGGGTGGTAATGCAGTACAGAATCGAAATTACACCTCTAGCAATAGAATTATTGAGCAAGATTAAAGATAAAAGAGAACAGCAAGGATTAAAACAGAGAATTGAGAAATTAACCTCCGAACCAGAAAAACAGGGTAAAGCTCTATCGAGAAAGCTGAAGGAATACCGTAGCGTTAGAGCTTTAGGTCAACGTTACCGAATTGTTTATCGAGTCGATCGCTCTACAATTACAGTATTAATAGTTGGCGCAGGTATTCGTAAAGAGGGAGCGAAAAAAGATATTTACGCTATTTTAAATAAGTTTTTTAGTTAATAGTTTTGAGGTGAGCATTGCCGACACTATTTAACTCAAATTTACTCAAACTTACAAATACAATGCCATAATTGATGTTTCATAATTATCCCAGCCAAACCCGATAAAAACAGCAAACCCATCACTCCTGCGATCGGATTGCCATCAATCCCTGTAACCCAAACAGGAACTTGGTTATTGTACTTAATCAACTGACCCACATTGACGATATAGTAACCCCAGACTAATCCTGCATGGATACCAATCGAAATACCCAAGCGATCGCCATGTTGATATTTAGCCAACACTAAAGTAATTCCTAATAAAACCAAAGCAGGAAAAGTCACCGCCGTACGTATAATCTCGGCAACTGGCTTGAGAAAATGAGCTATAGCATAGGCGATCGCCGTTACCCAAATACAGGTTTTTTTACTGTAATCGCGCTGCAATTCATCCAGCAACCAACCCCGAAATAGTAATTCTTCGGCTAAAGCAATACCGACGGCGCTGAACCAGCCTTCGATGATAATTCTGATTAAACTAGCGGATGGATGAATTACTTCGATCCAACCTAAAAGTGCTTCGGTGATAAATAATCCCAGACACAGCCAAAAGCCGATCGCTAAACCTTGCCAGAATTCTCGCGTATTTTTCTGACTTCTAGCTAAACCGTATCGAGTATAAATATGGCGATCGCCATAAACAAATCTGCCCCAAATTTGCCAGCAACAAAGTAATTCTAAAAATAGCAACGCCATTGTCAAAATACTGGCAAGGTTACTGTCTTCCCGTAAGAACCAATAAATTGGTAATGCCAAAGGTAGCCATAAAATTGACAAAGCACCAAGGAAAATTATTAATCTCAATGGTGCTGAAAACTCGGCTATTTTTTTAAACCGTCTTAACCGTGAAATATTTGGCAACTGACTATCGCTAATTAATCAGCCCTACCATAGCATTACTTACAGCTGTTTTCAATTGAATAAACTACGCTGTTGACTAACTAGTTCTTAGCTCTTAGCTTTTAGCTTTTAGCTTTTAGCTTTTAGCTCATATATTCTACTCAACTGAAAAGCACAGTAAGCTGAATTAGTCATCCGCTTCAATCGTACTGGTCAAACCACTATTACATAAGGTTTCTGCATAAAACTCTGCATGTTCTAAAGCGCAGGTAATTACCAACCCAACTCCACTATTATGAGTTTCCATCATAATATTGACTGCTTGAGGCGGAGTCATGCCAGCAATAGTCTGCATTAAAACCTGAACCACATACTCCATAGGGTTAACGTCATCATTATGCAACAAAACCTTATAGCGGGGTGCATGTTTACTGACGGTTGAAGTTGAGCTTTTGTCTATTACAGAAGTTCCCAATGACACAATGATATTCTCCTTTGAAATTTCTTTTACTTTTGTTTACTTCTCCCCGATGTAGTTGTTCAGGGACATTTTACACTTTGGCGATCGCCAAGTAAGATGTTTCACCTTAGCTATCAAATAGTTCCAGCCTGCATTGGCTAACTACCCTAGCAATAAATTTACAGATTGAAACACTTACATACATCATAACTAAACCTCTGAGTTGATTTCCAGTTCTTTTTGCCTTGTTATAACTAGACCAATGATTAATATTACTCATCAGTGAGATATTGTTAATTAAAGCAAACCACAGCATAAAGAAGTTAACATAAATTAATAATGAATATACTTCAAATCAGAAATGCCCATAATTTCTCCTCTCATTACCCAATCTGTTCCTGGCACTTACTGGCAGTGGCGTGGTAATTCAATCTACTATGTCTCTGGAGGAGAAGCCCAGTCCAACAAACCTCCTTTGCTTTTGGTGCATGGTTTTGGGGCATCTACCGATCACTGGCGCAAAAATATTATTCAGCTACAATCACAGTTTCAGGTATGGGCGATCGATCTTTTAGGTTTTGGCAGATCGGCTAAACCCAAACAAGAATATAGTGGCAACCTCTGGCGAGAACAGCTACATGACTTTATTACTGAAGTAATTAGACAGCCTACAGTACTAGTAGGAAATTCCCTTGGCGGCTATGCTTCTCTTTGTGTAGCAGCAGAATATCTCCAATCTACAGCAGGATTAATTTTGCTTAATAGTGCAGGGCCTTTTTCTGACAATTTAGAAAGTTCTCAGTCTCAGTCTCGTTCTAATCCTTGGGGTCAACTGGTACGCTCAATTTTATTGCAGCCCTGGGCAAGTTTATTGCTGTTTCAATATGTACGCCGTCGCTCTATAATTCGTAAGACCCTAAATAAGGTTTATTTTGATCCCAGTGCTGTTACCGAGCAATTGATTGAAGATATCTATCGTCCTTCTTGCGATCGCGGTGCAGCGGATGTGTTTAACGCCGTGTTTAAAACTCCTCAAGGGGAAAAAGTAGATGTCTTGTTAGGCAAAATGCAATGTCCTCTGCTGCTTTTGTGGGGTGAAAAAGATCCCTGGATTAAAGCGAGGGAAAAGGGAGTACAATTTCGTCAGTACTATCCTCAATTAACCGAACATTATCTGCAAGCGGGTCATTGCCCTCATGATGAAGTTCCAGAACAGGTAAACGATTTGATTGCTAACTGGGTTTTAACCATCGATCGGTCACAATCTTAATTGCTGTCTTCTTAATAATTTGTTACAAGGTAAGAGTAACTCTATCTATAGCTCTATGTTTGGTGGATTTGTTGGATTTGGGAATAAAAAAGGCGGAGATTGGGGCGAAAACCTAATTAATACTGTCGCAAGCAACACAATCCGTCACTTATTTACTCGTAGTGATGCGGTAGAAGTATCGGTAAAGTGCAATCCTTCTAGCAAACTACTTCAGGGAACGATTGATAGTTTCAAAATGAGTGGTCGAGGGTTAGTGATCCGTAAGCAGTTTCGTACCGAAGAAATGTCTTTTGAAACAGATGCGGTGGCGATCGATTTTGGTTCGGCAGTCCAAGGAAAAATAGCGCTGAAACAACCGACTCAGGCGATCGCTCAGGTAAAATTGTCTCAAGATGATATCAACAAGTCTTTTGAAGCGGATCTAGTTAGGAAGCGGTTAGAAAATCTAACTCCTGATGCCTTAACTGAGATATCGGGTGGAGTACCAATTTCTTTTACTGATGTGGAGGTACAGCTATTACCTGACAACAGAGTCAAATTGTCGGCTAAGGCTAGCTGGAACGATACTACCGTACCTGTAAGTCTCAAGTGTATATTGGCAGTTGGCAAGCGCCGAAGAGTCAAGTTTGACCAGGTTCAATTCGCGCAGGACGATATACCACCTGAACTACGCGACATTTCTCAAGATTTAACCTTAGCTTTGGGAGAAATACTCAACGATATGGTAGATCTCGACAAGTTTAATCTTGATGGAGTTAAATTACGTCTCAATCGTCTACAAACTGAAGGACAAATGCTGCTATTTAGTGGTTATGCCCAAATTGAGCGAGTACCCCAGACAAGTTAAATGCAGTCAGAGTAGGGGCGATTCGCGAATCGCCCGTACAGAAGTCGAATCGCCCGTACAGAAGTCAGAGTAGAGATGATGATAAGTTTCTGTTCATGGTGATGTGGGGTATTCCTGTAGTGGTTGAAGGGAATTGCTTGCCGTGGGTTTGGAAACCAAATTTTTGGTAGAAGCCAACAGCGGTTGTTCGAGCATGAAGAGTAAGAGCGATCGCCTTCTCTTGTTTCGCTTGCTCAATCAAAAACAAAAGTATCCTGCTACCAAAATTTTGCCCTTGATAACCAGGTTTTACTACCATCTGGGAGATTTGATAAACACTGTTGTCTTGGGGAACTAATTGACCGCATGCGACCACGGAGTTTTTAATTAAAATAGCAGCATGAAAATATTCTGCTTGGCGTTCATCCTGCACTATGTCCCAAGGTAAGCTGTGTTCGGCATAAAATAATTCGTATCTCAGTTGACAAGCTTGCTGAAATTCCTCGCTGTTATATTTAATCAGCTCGATCTTGGACTCTTTGATTATCCTCACTTTTTATATTTGATAGCCTAAAGAAAGATAAACTGGAAACTAGAGCAAATCGGTCTTTACTTAAAGCTTAGCCCTAAAGGATTTCCTTCGGTCAGCTTAAAGCTAATTGACAGCATATTTTTCAGAATAAATTTATTTTCAGCATGATTTTAAGCGCATTATCTAACAATCTTATTCAATTACTCAAGATATCTTGGAGTCGGTTAGCTCTCTTTTTGGTAGTTTTAATCGCTAGTTCTGCCATTTGGACTATACCCGCATCAGCAACGATTAACGACGATCGCTATGAAGGTAATATTTATGTTCTCTTTGGTGGCAATGGCTCTCTTGTTCCCCCACGCATGGATTTACCAACTTCTTTAAAGCGAGGGAAACCCGCAATTTTAGTATTTTATATCGATGATAGTAGTGATTGTAAGCAGTTTTCTGGTTTAGTTACTCGTCTACAAGAATTCTATGGTCGTGCAGCTAGTATTATTCCTGTTAGCGTCGATTCTTTTATCGATCGAGACAAATACAGTCCTGATGAACCTGCTTACTATTACAGTGGGGTAGTACCTGAAACCGTAATCCTCGATCAAAAAGGTCAAGTGGTTTACGACGGCAAAGGACAAGTTCCTTATGAGGAAATGGACGATGTACTGCGCAAAGTCTTCGATCTGCTACCACGTTCTGAATCCGAGGTATTAAAACGCCGCTCGTTTAATGAGTTTAATTCAGGAATGAGTAAAGACTAGTTTCACAAAAGACTTACAGCTTATATAGCAATCTTAAATGAAATGAGAAATTTCTACTACCTACTACCTACTACCTACTACTTACTACCTAAAAACCAATCAATGTAATTTCATGAATCAAATAGGACTGCTATAGCTTATAGCTTTTTGGTAACACGCATTTGACCAAAGGTTCAAACTGAGAAACTAGTTCACTACGACATAAGCCTAAACTGGGAATGGATACTTTACCGTAGTCTTTACCATGCTGTAGTGGAAACTCAAATTGATGATCGAGAAACACAAATTCTCCGCCAGCGGCTTTGACAATCACCCATGCAGCAGCTATGTCCCAAATTTTCGGAGTAGCTTCTACGCCTCCAATTGCTACTCCTGCTGCGACTAACAGTAAGTTATAGCTGGCAACGCCGAGCATTCTTACCTTGCAGGGAAAAGGTTGTTGGAAGATAGCTTTACTACGAGCGCAAAGGTTAAACAATTGCGTACCACTAGGATTTTCGCGACTAGTATGGATCGGCTGATGATTTAAATATGACCCTGTATAGCCAGATAATCCTGAGTCACCGTACCAATAGCCATGAAATGTCTGCTTAGTCGGGGGAAGATAAACAAAGCCAAAAACGGGAGTTCCTTGATAAAGTAGTCCCAGAGAAATTGACCACAAAGGAACACCACGAGTAAAGTTAGTCGTACCGTCAATGGGATCGATAATCCAGCACCAATCATGCTCAGGAAAGATATGTACTGTTTCCTCGCTTAAAACGCCGTGTTCGGGAAAAGTTTTGGCGATCGCCTCACGGATTTGCCGATCTGACCATTTATCCGCCTGAGTAACTAAGCTACCGTCTTCTTTTTCCTGCGCCTGGATTTTACCAAAGTCTTGCATCAGGCGATCGCTCACTGTTTCAGTAGTCTGGACACAAAAGTCTAAAACTCGATCCCAAAATTCATTCATAGGTTATCGTCTAAGGTTATTATTCATTATCGGCAATTTTGAGTTGCTCTAGTAGTTGTTTAATTAGTTGTTTAACTTCTGACTGACTTAAAGCCACTTTAACTTCTAATTTTTCAGCCGCGTCTCGCAGCAAGATAATTCCTTGACCATTTTTGACAGTGGCTGCGATCTGCGGATTTAGCAAGTTCAGCTGCTGATATGCTATCACTGGCAGACTGACGCTGATTACTACCTGAGATTGAGATTGCGGAAAAATATAGAGTCTTTGCTTGCTGATGTTCAAATCTAGCTTATGGGGAGTAATGTTACGCTCATCTGTCCCCTGTTTATTGCGCCAATAAAGAGTAATTCCTCTAACCTGGGGTGTTTCTAAGACCAACTTCTCATCAAACTTTTGCGGTTGCCAGTCTAGCTCTTCTAAATTACCGCTGGGAGGTATTAAGCGCTGTTGCCAAGCTACCTCTTTTCCTGCAAGCTCAGACCACCATTGAGCGATCGCCTTGAGATTATCCCCATTGTCAGACTGGCTGCTATTTTGTTGCCAAATTAAATTATTGAAATTATTACTCATGCTAAAACTCCTGATGTATCAAGATAGGCAGAAGAATGTTCTAAAATAGTAAGTCGTACTCAACACTTATAAAAGTAATATTTTTAAAATATGTCAGTTTTAGCGGCAATTTCAGTCGTACTCCTATTAATCGTAGTTCATGAGTTTGGTCATTTTGCAGCCGCAAGATTACAAAAAATTAGAGTTAACCGCTTCTCGATTGGGTTTGGGCCTACTCTGTTAAAATATCAGGGTTCAGAAACTGAATATGCGATCCGTGCTATTCCTTTAGGTGGTTACGTCGGCTTTCCCGATGACGATCCTGATAGTGAGATTCCGCCAGACGATCCTAATTTACTGCGCAATCGTCCTGTTTTAGATCGAGCGATCGTCATTAGTGCTGGAGTCATTGCTAACTTAATTTTTGCTTACTTTCTGTTAGTGGGTCAAGCCTTTACTATTGGATTTCAAGATATTCACTATCGACCTGGAGTCTTAGTTCCTCAACTACTAAATCAAGCGGAGTCTGCTGCTGCGCAAGCTGGAGTTCAGCCTGGTGACATTATTTTAAGCATAGATGAGGTAGATTTAGGAGATTCTGCTGATGCTTTAGAAAATTTGCGTCGCGAGATTCAAAAATCCCCTAATCAGATTTTAGAATTAACCATCAAGCGTGGTACTGACATTATTAATCTTAATGTTAAACCTGATATTGGTCAGGATGGTAAAGGAAAAATCGGTGTAATGCTAGCTCCCAATGGAGATATTGTCCGTCGTCGTGCGGCCAATGTAGTTGAAGGTTTTACCGCAGGAGCAAACGAATTTCAACGGATTATTCAGTTAACCGTCCAAGGATTTTGGCAGTTAATCAGCAATTTTCAGGAAAATGCACAACAAGTAGCTGGCCCTGTTGCAATTGTAGCGGTAGGTGCAGAACTAGCGCGGAATGATTTAGGTAACCTATTTCAGTTTGGCGCTTTAATCAGTATTAACTTAGCAATTATTAATATTTTGCCTTTACCTGCTTTAGACGGTGGTCAACTAGCATTTTTGACGGTGGAAGGAGTTACTGGTAAACCCTTGCCTAGCAAGCTGCAAGATGGCATTATGCAGACTGGTTTAGTCTTGTTACTTAGCTTGGGAGTGTTTATTATTGTGCGCGACACCATTAACTTGGCTTTTTTCCAGAATTTATTTCAGTAGCTAAATGCTAAATAGTGCTGCTCAGAAATCCACTAAGCAAACACCACCAAGAAGAAAGCGATCGCCGAGTAAAGCTCTTAAACAGCGATCGCTCGATATTTTTACCCTCTTAACCGAACTATATCCCGACGCTACCTGTAGCCTGAATTATGAAACCCCAGTACAGCTTTTAGTGGCGACCATTCTTTCAGCTCAATGTACCGATGAACGGGTGAATAAGGTTACTCCTGCTTTGTTTGCCGAACTGCCTGATGCACCTACGATTGCAGGATGCGATCGCGATCGTCTAGAAACTTTAATTCGCTCCACTGGCTTTTATCGTAATAAGGCAAAAAACATTCAAGGTGCTTGCCAAATGATTATGAGTGATTTTGCAGGGGAAGTCCCCAGCGAAATGGAGCAGTTGCTAAAATTGCCAGGAGTAGCTCGTAAAACGGCTAATGTTGTCTCGGCTCATGCTTTTGGCAATATTCAGGGTGTTACAGTAGACACTCATGTCAAACGCTTAACTAATCGCTGGAAACTGACTAAATCTGATAACCCAATTCAGATCGAGCGGGATCTTATGGCATTGTTACCCCAGCCAGAATGGGAAAATTACTCGATTCGCACTATTTATCATGGCAGAGCAGTTTGTAAAGCCCGCAAGCCTCAATGCGATGTCTGTCAACTGGCTCAGCTTTGTCCATCGGCAAAGGAATACTTGTGATTAATTATTAATGCCCTTACCCCAAGTCGTTATTGATACCAATGTCATTGTTGCTGGGTTGAGATCTAGACGTGGTAGTGCATTTCAATTGTTATCATTCATTGATACAGAACAATTTGACATACACTTGTCAGTACCTCTCGTACTGGAATATACAGAGGTTTTGCTACGGGAGCTACCAAATCTCTACCTAAATCGTGATGAAATAGATGATTTAATCGATTTCTACTGTGCAGTGAGAGTGCTTCATGAAATTTTCTTCCTTTGGCGACCATTCTTGCGCGACCCAAAAGATGAAATGGTGCTGGAGCTTGCAGTCAAAGCAGGATGTGAGAGTATAATTACATATAACACCCGTGACTTTGCAGGCGTTGAGCAGTTTGGTTTAAAGCTCCTTAAGCCTTCAGAGTTTTTACGCTTGATAGGAAAGCTGCCATGAGTATTGTTCAAGTTCAAATTCCTGACTCATTACATAAAAGTCTGTCCGATCTCGCTGGTCGTGATGGAATTTCTATCGATCAATTTATATCTACTGCGATCGCGGAAAAGCTCTCAGCTTTGATGACCGAGAATTACCTCAAGGATAGGGCTGGAAAAGGTAATCGGGCAAAGTATGAGGCGATCCTCGCAAAAGTTCCCGATGTAGAGCCAGAAGAATACGACAAGATACCGACTGTCTAATAAGCCCGTAGCACATTGATCGTATTGAATTTTCACTTCGATACAATCTAGTTTTTAACGAAATTTTGTATGCTGACTGAACAAAACAAAGCTCTGGTTCTCCAGTTCTACAAAGCATTCGACGATCGCAAGATGGATCGAGCTTTAGAACTTTTGGCTCCAAATTTTATTGCTCATATGGCAGGGATGCCAAAGCCGTTGGACGGAGAAGAGTTTAAGCAGTTTGGGATGGCATTTTATTTAGCCTTTAGTCAAGGTCAACACGTTTTCGATCAGGTTGTGGTTGCAGACGATAAAGTGGTGACGTGTGGAAGGTTTACTGCAAGACATCTTGGAGAATTTCAAGGTCTTCCGCCAACGGGCAAGCAAATCAGCTTGTCGGTCATGCACATCGATCGAGTCGAGGATGGAAAAATCGTGGAGCATTGGGGGTAGGGCGATGCACTCGGATTGATGCAGCAGTTAGGAATTGTCTTCTTGCCAGGCCCAAAGCTATTTCCACAAATACTAAAAGGCGCTGTAGTCAAACTGTTGAGGAAAGCCTGAAAGAATTTAACAGAGACAGAACCGTACTGCAAAAAATTTAAGAACCCATGATTAACGTCTGAGTTCGAGTTATAATTTGAAACTGTGTCTTTATAAATCAATAAATTTTATCCTAAAGGATACACTAAGTTATGGCAAAGAAAGCAATGGTAGAGCGGGAAAAAAAACGCGCTCACTTGATTGAGAAATATGCTGAGAAGAGAGCAGAATTGAAAGAACAGTTGCGTACAGCTACTTCTGCTGCTCAAAAACTAGAAATTAGTCGTCAGATTCAAAGATTACCTAGAGATAGCTCGGCTACTCGTAGACGCAATCGTTGTATGCTTACAGGTAGACCCAGAGGCTACTACCGCGATTTTGGTTTATCTCGTAACGTTTTGAGAGAATGGGCGCACGAAGGTTTGCTGCCTGGAGTGGTCAAATCTAGCTGGTAAGCTACTAACAGGAAGCTTTAAGCTTCATTAAAAATAGGAAAGAGAGAGACAAACGTTGCATAAGATAATTCTCTCTCAGACCTTCATTCATTTTTACGTTTTTAAAGATACACTTCTTGCTTAGGCAAAATTAATTCGAGATCCCAGTTTGCTACCTTTTGGGCAATGCGATCGCTGTTATCCCAGTCTTTGGCGTAAGGTAAAGTACCAATTACGGGGACATTAGTTAAAGACTGAATTAAATTGATGGGAGTTAAGTCTTCTGTTCTACCCACCGCTTCGAGTTGAGCGCAGTTAAGAATAATTCCTCGCAAATCAATCTTCAAACTACGGGCTAAAGCAACGTTAGCTACTGTATGAGCGATCGCTCCTAGCTTCACAGGTACTACCAAAACAGTAGGTAAGCGCCAATCAGCAGCAATATTCCCTACCGTTAACTCTTCCGTCACAGGAGAACCCAAACCCCCCAGAGACTCCACGAGAACTAACTGAGACTTTTGTTCTGCCAAACTAAGTTTTTGCCATATTTCCCCTAAGTTAATTATCTTACCTTCTTTAGCAGCAGCGATCGGTGGGGCTAGGGGTGCCTCAAAACGCAAGGGAGGGACTATTTCAATGCCCTTTACCTCAGCAAATAAACGTTGATATAGCTCCACATCGCCAACACCTGTCTGCATTAACTTAAATATACTTAGGAGATTTTGTCGATCATTATCTCGATTTAAACGGTATTTTTGCCAGTAAACTGTTAAGGCGATCGTCACAAAAGTTTTTCCCACATCTGTATCTGTACCTGCAATTAATAAGGTTGTCATAATGGCAATTTTGGCTCGCTATAGTCTTGTTTAGATTTGCTTTTTTAGAATACCAATATTATTGAGAAGAGAAACTTTCTTCTATTGATGCCAGTAAATTGATGTCAGTAAATTTTACCAAGGCTAAATAAGTTAAAAAAAAGTACAATGTAGCCATAAAGATTTAGTATAGGAATAAACAAAAATAGATTAAGAAGCTTAAAAAAAGCTAAAATAATCTCAAAATTTTACTTTAATTTTTTTATTAGTGAATTTTAACTCTATTGTTTTCAGACAAATTGTTATTTACCTCTAACTAGGTAATTTGGTATTGTAATTGCCATAACTATCACTAATAATCATCGTAATTCTCAGACTATCCTGAACTAATTTGAATATATTTGCCGTGAGCCATAGTACTACCTTAATGCCTCAGCCGATGGAGCAGACCACCTTCTTATCAGACTCCAATCGTCTTAGATTGTTTTCTGGTTCGGCTAATGTTCCGCTTGCCAAAGAAGTAGCCCGCTATATCGGTATGGATCTAGGCCCGATGATTCGCAAGCGGTTTGCTGATGGAGAGCTTTACGTTCAAATTCAGGAATCGATTCGGGGGGCAGATGTTTATCTACTGCAACCCTGCTGTAATCCTGGCAATGATAATTTGATGGAGCTGATGATTATGATTGATGCTTGTCGCCGAGCATCCGCCCGCCAGATTACTCCCGTAATTCCTTATTATGGCTATGCTAGAGCAGACCGTAAAACGGCTGGCCGCGAGTCTATTACTGCCAAACTAGTAGCTAATTTGCTAACGGAAGCAGGAGCAAGTAGAATTTTGGCGATGGATTTACACTCAGCACAAATTCAAGGATACTTTGATATTCCCACGGATCATGTCTATGGTTCTCCAGCTATTCTCGAATATTTGGCAGCCAAGAAATTAGATGATTTAGTGGTAGTGTCCCCTGATGTGGGGGGAGTAGCCAGAGCTAGAGCATTCGCCAAAAAATTAAATGATGCTCCTTTGGCAATCATCGATAAGCGTCGCCAGGCTCATAATGTGGCAGAAGTGATGAACGTGATTGGTGATGTGGCGGGTAAGACTGCTATTTTAGTCGATGACATGATTGATACCGCAGGAACTTTAGCCGCTGGGGGTAAATTATTACGCCAAGAAGGAGCCAAAGAAATCTACGCCTGTGCTACCCATGCCGTCTTTTCTGGCCCTGCCGTAGCGCGATTATCTGAAGGTATTTTTAAAGAAGTTATCGTTACTAATACAATTCCTATTCCCGAAGAGAAAAAGTTTGAACAGCTAACGGTTCTCTCAGTGGCTAGTCTGTTGGGAGAAGCAATCTGGCGGATTCACGAGGCAAGCTCCGTCAGCAGTATGTTTCGCTAATTAAAGCTAGTTAATTTAATTCAAAAGCTCCTGCGATCGCTTTTAATGATAATGTTGCAGGAGCTTTTTTCGCTCATACCTACTTGACTTTTACTTAGCTTTTACTTAGCTTGAGCGTCAGGATATAAAGGTTGGTGATTTAAAGGGCCGATTCGATCGGGGGGCCAAAACCGAACTGTTGCCCGACCAATGAGATTTTTTAGTGGCACAAAGCCCCAGTAGTGGGAGTCGTAGCTGTTATTACGATTGTCTCCTAAAACTAAATATTGTCCTTCAGGTATTTTCGTAGCAGGATATTCATAGTTTGGTGGATTGAGAATATACTTTTCACTCAACTTTTGGTTGTTAACGTATACTGCGTTATTTTTGACCTCTACTGTGTCCCCAGGAATGCCAATCACTCTTTTAATAAAGGCTTCTTTATAATCTTGTTGCTTCAGAGTTTCTGTCGGTGAAAAAACCACCACATCTCCCCGTTCTGGTTTGCGGAAACGGTAGCTAATTTTCTCAACGATTAAGCGATCGTTGATTTCTAAAGTTGGCAGCATCGACTCAGAAGGAATATAGCGAGCTTCCGCTACACAGGCGCGAATTCCTATTGCCAAAATTCCAGCGGATACCAGAGTTTTTAAAAGTTCGACTATAGGATTTTCTTGTTTTTCTGTCATAAACACACAGCCTCTAGGGTGGAATGAGATTCAGTCAATGGGATGAGAATAAATACAGCTATTCTCTCGAAGCTGATTTAATTTGAACGAGTTACCGACGCGATTGATGTAGTTTTGTTGCTTGCAATTAAAATTACTCAAATAAAGCAATGTATAGCAATGGCGAATGTTAACATCATCAGAAAATTTAAGTTAAAAATTTGAATTAGTTTCTTAGGCTAAACTAGAAAGGGACTAACCGCCATTGTCAGTAGAGATAATCACTGCTGTTAATTAATCATAAACATCAGTAATTTAAATTCTCTAGATGCAATTAACAATCTTACTATTCTAATATGGAACATAAAAATCCTGCTCTAGTTCAAGAACCGCGTTATGAGCCAGCAATTGTCATCCCTCTCAAGCAAGAGGCTTCTCTTTTAGATTGGTTAAAAGCAAATAACCGTCTGATTCCTCGTGAACAAATAGAAACTGAAAAGATTAAATCCGATGAAGATCTAGACGTGTTGATGGATGGAGAGGATGATGATTTTGACGAAGATGACTAGATTAAGCAGATTGGCGATCGCTTAGAGAAATTAGATCACAAATAGTTTTTGCTATGTTATCGTTCTCAAGTAATTGATCTTCTTAGTAAGTTAGTGAAATTTAATTGTGAATGTTAAACCATTTGGTACGGAGAAACTAATCGATCCTTCTGGTAAGATTTTGCTAATTTCTCTGATCTGCGTTTTGACTCTAAGCGCGATCGCCATTGAATATGCCTCTAGCTTTTCTTTAGAGCAGTTCGGATTACTGCTCTTTCCTCTACTCCTCTGTCTGATCGCTAGCGCTTTGCTAGGAATAGTCATCATTCCGCTGCTGAATCGGCTGAAAACAGGTCAGATTATGCGGGAAGATGGGCCCCAAGCTCACTTAAAGAAAGTAGGCACTCCGACGATGGGAGGGGTTTTTTTTGTGCCAGTAGCGGTGGTTTTCACCTTGGTCTGGGTGAACTTTAGCGGTGGTACAGTAGCTCTCACTCCAGAACTAATCGCCGTTTGTTTGGTGACGCTAGGTTATGGTTTAATCGGCTGGATTGATGACTGGCAAGTATTACGGCGCAAGTCCAACAAGGGCATCTCTCCACGCCTGAAACTTACTCTACAGATAGTTTTTGGTCTACTGTTTTCCCTGTGGCTGTTTTGGCATGAGTCTGATGCGGTTACGAATATTAGTCTGCCTGGAGGATTGAGTCTGGCTTTGGGATGGCTGTTTCTACCTTTGGCAATCTTTGTCTTAGCGGCGGAAAGCAATGCTACTAATTTAACAGACGGGGTAGATGGATTGGCAGCAGGAACAGGAGCGATCGCTTTTTTAGGACTAGCAGCAATTCTCGGACTAGACTACCCAGAGCTAGCAATTTTTTGTGCCTGCCTCAGTGGTGGCTGTTTGGGATTTTTGGTGCATAATCGTAACCCCGCGCGGGTATTTATGGGGGATACGGGTTCTTTAGCATTAGGTGGTGCTTTAGCTGCCGTAGGTCTTAGTAGTGATAATCTTTGGGCTTTATTTTTAATTAGTGGTGTCTTCTTCGTCGAATCTCTTTCTGTCATTGCTCAGGTTGGTTATTACAAAGCAACTAAAGGATTAGATGGTAAGGGCAAACGCCTGTTTAAAATGGCTCCAATTCATCATCATTTTGAACTTAGTGGCTGGAGTGAAACCCAGGTGGTAGGTATATTTTATCTGGTTAATGTTTTGCTAGTGGCGATCGCCTATTTATCAAATAGCTATAAGCTATAAGCCAAGAGAGTTCAAGACCCCCTTTAAAGATCTCAAGCTCAAGGCCTGGGTCTTTTTTTCGTTTTACAAGTGTTACTCATCCGATATATTCTATGTTTGGGATGTTTGAGCAATTATTTCTGGGAAGGAGAAATGTATGAGTGAGAAAACGATTATTCTTGGCATAGTTGGTGATAGTGCAGCGGGTAAGACGACTTTAACCAAGGGGATTGCTCAAATATTGGGAGAAGATCAGGTGACGATCATCTGTACTGATGATTACCATCGTTATGACCGCAAGCAACGGGCCGAAATGAAAATTTCCGCTCTCCACCCCGACTGTAACTATTTAGACATTATTGAGCAGCATCTGGCGCTATTGCGAGAGGGGCAAGCTATCCTCAAGCCAATTTATAATCACTCTACAGGAGCGTTCGATCCGCCAGAATATATTGAACCGACTAAATACGTCATTGTTGAAGGCTTACTAGGCTATTCTACTCGTGCAATGCGGGATAGTTATGACGTTAAGACTTATCTTGCTCCTCCAGAATCTCTGCGTGCCACTTGGAAAATTAAACGGGATACACGTAAAAGAGGTTACAACGAAGAACAGGTAATGGAGCAACTGCGCCAAAGAGAGCCAGATTCAGAAGCTTTTATCCGTCCCCAACGCAAATGGGCAGATATGGTTGTTTCTTTCTATCCGCCAGAAGAGGAAAATTTGGCTGCTGACCTGTTGCTGAATGCCAATCTCATTTTACGTCCGACTATTCCTCACCCAGAACTAACTTCAATTCTTAATGCTCAGGGAAATCATTTAGGTGAGGCTATTCGCTTGGGTTTAAGTCGTGATATGGGCAAACCTGTAGATATCTTAGAAATAGATGGACATGCCACGATGGAACAGGTTAAGGAATTAGAAAAAATTATGTGTAATGAAGTGCCTTACCTGGGTCAATTCTGTAGTTTGGAAGGAAACCAAGAACTAGGTAAGCTGGTGGGAACGACTGGAGAAACTCTACAGAGTTATCCTTTGGCTTTAACTCAGTTAATGATTACCTACCATATGTTGAAAGCAGCATCTTGATATTTTTGTTAGTTAGCGATCGCTAACTAACTTTTTATCAGCTTTTAATTGAGGCAATATTTTTAATTGGCTGTCGGAGAATGGTTGGCTTCGGGGTGGGCAACATACCTAAAGTCAGGCTCTTGATTCCAGGAACCCCGTTGATCGACTTCAACGCTTGAGCCGTCTGCTGAAGTAGAAGTTGATAGATTGTAGTAAAGATCTACTGTCTCATCGGGCTGAACGTTGCCAAAGAAGGGTTCAGTAAGCTTGCCCATATCATTCAGTGCATTCATAAACATTTTTGTATGAGAAATCTCACGAGTCAATAAATGTACTAGAGTTTTTTTAGTTCCTTCATCTGGCGCTAACTTAATCAACGCTTCATAAGTTTGACGCGCTCCCGCTTCTGCGGCAATATTAGCACGTAGATCGCGTACGACATCACCGCCTTCATTCAGATAAGTTGCTGTCCAAGCACTACCTTGACTGTCGATAAAATGAGGTCCCATTCCCCGCACGGCAAACAAAGTACTTTTGTATGCTTCGGTCTGATCTACATTTTTAGTATGAGCTTCGATCATTTTACCTACCATTTCTAAGTGACCGAACTCTTCAACTGCAATGTCTTGGAGCATATCTTTAATCGCTGGATTTTCAACATGAAATGATTGCACCCAATATTGTAAGGCAGCAGACAGTTCTCCAGTAGCACCACCAAATTGCTCTAGCAACAGTTGAGCAAAGCGGGGATTTGCTTCTTTTATATCAACATTGTGAATGGTTTCTTTTTTGTGAAAAAACATGAGTTGGGGTCTCCTATAAGTAAATTATTTAAAAGTGTTGATGGTATATATTGGTAAACTGCATACCAGTCAGCTTGAAAAAGTTTGTTCTCTGAAATGAACATATGTATTAATCTTAATTTGTTAAATTTTTTGTCTGCACTATCTTAGGATAGAGCTTTTTTTTGACAGATAAAATCTCGATATTATAATGATATTTTTATTGGTTTTTGCTATACTCTGAGGCAATTCTAAGAAATTATGAAATGTCATTAATATCACAATCGACATCACATTTAAATATTATTAATTTTAACTGTATTTTAAGTAAAAATTGTTAAATTGAATTGTCAATTTTTAGCTAAAATTTTTAATTTAAAGTATAGATTATATGAATAATATTTGTTAATTTTAAAGTTAACTCGCTCAAAAAAAGCCATATTTAGCTCATGCTCATCCTGTAATTTTTATAACTTTTGGTGGATGATTACTAACTAATAAAAAATACACCAAATTATGGAGGCAAACAATTTTGTGACATCTTACCTGCCTTGAGCTTGAGACAATAAAGTGGATTTATTAGCTAATGAATACCTATTCACCATTGGTGACAAGTTAAGGGACTACGATGTTTGTCAACTGGCTAAGAGCTATTAGCTTTTAGCTTTTAAGATATTGCCACTCAACTTCTCCTGCTGAAAGGGCGATCCGAAGGCTAGGCGCGTCCTAAAGGATTAGCTCCTAACGTCGCGTCACGCGGAGCTATATGCGAAGCGGTATCCTTTAGGAGTCCTTTAGGGGAGCCTAATCGCTTGAGCTAAACAATCTCTATGTAGTTGACGGTAGTTTCTTTCCTTCAAATTCAGGGGTTAATCCTACTTTAACAATTAAAGATTTTATCCCAATTTTTCCCAGTAACTAGCAAAATAAGGCCCAAGACTAAAGCATAACCTTTTGCCAGCCCACAATTTTGCTACCCAGCCGAAAAATCATGGAATCAGCTAAACCTAGTTCAGCGATCGCCTGAGACAAAGTACGTATTTGTTCTTGGTCTACACTAAATAAATGGGGACAATTAACAAAATCTAAGCATAAAACTGTAGAACGACCCGATAATTCGCGAAAAATTAGGCTGTCTTGAGGTAAAAACCCTACTAATGAACGGAACCTCGCTAAGGCAGCCTGCTCAAAATCTGCACTAGTGGCGTTAAGTGGTGTCATAATCTAGACTTTTGCATTTTGCTTCAAACAAATCTCTAACCAAGGAATAATCGAGATGATAATTGAATAATTAAGTAATCTTCAGTAGCAAGAAATGCAATATTACTCTAATTGAGCAGAGAATACTGCCAGTTGAATCCCAAGTCTGTTGAAGCTATTTTTGAGTCAACAATGACTTCTGGTTCTTTGTTTAGATTAGCATCAACCTTTTTGCTCTTGTTGCTGGCAAGCGTTTACTTAATAAAAATTTCTAATTTGCGCTTCTGTTGCTCTTTATATTTAGTTGTACTCTAGATCTTCAAGATAGGGATAAGCTAGCTTTTAGTAAAGAGCGGATTTCATCCCACAAGTAACATAAGTAGGTGGGTGTAATTAAATTGGAAATGAGGTTAGGGAGTAACAAGTAACGAGTAACGAGTAACGAGTAACGAGTAATATGCGGAGCGGTATGCCACGGCATTTGCCCTAAAGGATTCCCTCTGGTCACGAAGCTTATCCTTTATGACTAGCTTCGCGTCGTCCTTTAGGACGAGTAACAAATAGCTCTAAGGGTAGGGGTTTGATCAATTATTTTGCCTACCTACTTAACTAAGATTATAACTGGCTAATAAATCTACCAAAGTTATGATTAATGCGTAACTTTCCCAAGTTTATGGATATGATGAAACAATTTAAGAGACTGGCTGAACTATATAAAAGTACCTTACTTGATAATGTTTTGCCCTTTTGGTCACAGCATTCGCTCGATCGCCAATATGGAGGCTATTTTACCTGTTTAGATCGAGTGGGAAATGTCTACGATACCGATAAGTTCATCTGGCTACAAAACCGTCAGGTATGGACTTATTCGATGCTCTACAATCGGTTAGAAAAAAAACCTGAGTGGCTAGATGTTGCGCGTCATGGTGCTGAGTTTCTGGCAAAATATGGTCGAGATGAGGAAGGTAACTGGTATTTTGCTTTAGATCGAACAGGACAGCCTTTGGTGCAGCCTTATAATATTTTTTCTGATTGTTTTGCAGCGATGGCTTTTAGTCAATATGCTTTGGCTTCGGGGGAGAAATCGGCGCAAGAGATTGCCTTGCAGGCATATAATAACGTGTTGCGTCGTCAGCATAATCCCAAGGGTAAATATAATAAAGCTTATCCAGGAACGCGATCGCTAAAAAGTCTAGCCGTACCGATGATTTTAGCCAATCTGTCTTTAGAAATGGATTGGCTACTCGAAGATAGTGAATTAGAGACAATTCTTGAGCGCACAGTGCAAGAAGTCATGCAGGATTTTCGCGATTCTGCAACAGGATTAATGTATGAAAACGTTACCCCCGAAGGCAAACATTTAGATTGTTTTGACGGTAGATTAATTAATCCTGGTCATGGTATTGAAGCTATGTGGTTTGTGATAGATATTGCCCGTCGTCGCGACGATTTGGATTTAATCAATCAGGCAGTTGATGTTGTCATAAATACTCTAGAGTTTGGTTGGGACAAGGAATATCAGGGTATTTATTATTTGATGGATGCACAGAGACATCCTCTCCAGCAGCTAGAGTGGGATCAAAAGCTATGGTGGGTACATCTGGAAACGTTAGTAGCATTATTGATGGGATTTAATCTTACTGGACGAACAGAGTGCTTAGAATGGTTTAAACAAGTTCATAATTATACTTGGAATCACTTCTCCGATTCTGAGTATGGGGAATGGTTTGGCTACCTAAACTGTCGAGGAGAGTTATTACTAAATCTTAAAGGAGGTAAATGGAAAGGCTGTTTTCATGTTCCTCGCGCTTTATATTTATGCTGGCAACAGTTAGAAATTTTAGCTGCTCAATAGTATTCTAGAACTCGATAATTTAGTCGCTGTTTTGATACATTTAACACAAATTCTTTATGAAATTTAAATTTATTGTGTCGTGTCAAGCACTTATAATTTTGAAGATCGATAAAAGAAAAAAATAAAATTAAGAGAACTTTTTAAATTTAGTAGGATTATACAATTATGGTTAGAAGAGGATCAGAAGCAGCAGGAGGATTTCTCTCAGGCTTTCGCGACTTTATTATGCGCGGTAATGTTATTGATTTAGCAGTAGCTGTAATTATTGGTGCCGCATTTAGTAAAATTGTTGATTCGTTAGTCGCCGATATTATTACTCCTGTGATCTTAAATCCCGCCATGAAGGCTGCTGGAGTAGATAGATTAGCCGAACTGTCTGCTGGAGGAGTTCAGTATGGTTTATTTTTAGCGGCAGTTCTCAACTTTTTGGTGATTGCCTTCTGTATTTATCTACTGGTGCAAGCATTTGAGAAAGCTAAAAAACGTCTAATTCGTCAAGAGGCTTTAGCAGAAGAAGAAGCACCTGATGCGAATCTTGTTGCTCAAGAAAGACTTACTAGTGCAATTGAACGCTTAACTAACGTAATGGAAACCAGGTAAAGAAGTAAAGCTTAGTTTTTAGGGGTAAATTGGCGATCGCCGATTTGCCTTAAAAGACTACCCACTACCTACTACCTAACGTCAGATCGCTGGAGCTAATGCAACTCGTCTTCTCCCTCCACCAGCAATGTTGCTAGGTTCGTTATTATCGACGATGTAAAGAGTTTGAAATAATTTCATGACATCTTCGTAGAATGGACTATTATTACCTTCAAAATCGTAACCATATTTTTCTCGAAACTCTTCATTGACTCCATTTTCTACTGCTAAATAATGAGCATCCCAATGAGCATCGTCTACTATGTATGCACCATAATTTTGGAAAGCGTCAAAGAGTTTTTCGCCAACTGATGTTTGTAGTTGTAAGCTGGCTTTTGAGATTTCAGGAGGAATGGCTAAGAGTGTTCCTTGTACTAATTTAGGATTTCTCCCCCCATAGCGTTCTGCTGCATAGGAATCAGAACGGTCTGCTGGCCAACGATAACCTGGAACACTGTCGGAGTAGTAAAGATACTTTTCTCCCCAGATATTAATTTTTAAAGCATGAGGAATCGGATCGCGATCGCTAGTCAGTTCTCCAAGACGAATCGAACCACCAATGGCTGAGAGTCCAGAACCAAAATGAGTGCCTTGAATGCCATCACCATATATACTGACTCCACCCCAAGGATTGCGCCATCCATAAATATTACCTCCTGGTTCACATCTTGCTAGAGGTTGGAATTGTTCAATAGTTTCGCCATCAGGCATCAAAAAAGCAGAGGCATTATTAGGAGTAGAGTAAGGCTCATTTGTAGCATCTGGTACGATTAAGTCATCGGGAACAGGTAAAGAAATTTCCATCGATTCGGTGCCTGTACAACGTCCTGGCCCAAAATTACCAGGTGCGTATACTGAACGCTGAGGATCGTCGGCTTTTAGTTGATAAAAATATTCTCGATCTGTAGCCAAATATCCTGCTGGTTGAAGATTTGCTGGTTGATAAACAGCTTCCGAACCGATTGGCATATTCCAAATTGAATTAGATGCGAAAGGTTGTAGCCACTTGTCACGTTGATTTGAAGTGACAGTTAATTGAGTTGAAGTGTCAAGATCGCGATTAGTAATAGTTAGCGATCGCGAATTTTCGACGAGCAGACTGAATAAAACGCTCACTATAATTACAAAGTTGATAGTTTGACTCTTACGCACGATATTTTTATGGCAGTTTTAAATAGGGTTTACTAAAGATGATAACTAGCTCAATCTCACTAAAACCAACTTCACACCCTGAATCATAGCTATTTTCGCTCCGATCGATTACTTTGCACAAAGTTGCTCTTGAAAGATAGCAAACTATATCTTTAGACTGATAACTTTTTGAAAATAAAAGATAAAATTGATACTAATACAACTGGCTAATATGGATAGTTGACATTTTTACACATAAGATTTTGGTTAAGAATAACTTTGATATCTAAAAATATTTAAAGCAAAAAATGATAATTTAATTACATTTTTTACCATAAAAAGTAACTAATTAGCTGAATCAAGTAGATAAAAAGTTAAAACAAGTTTTGAAGAAGTAGTAAATATTTTTTATTTTTTTAAATATTCTACTTCTAGAAACCAGATTATTCTGAAAGTATTTAATACCTATGCGCAAACCTGTTTTAACTATTTTTTATCAATTCGATCCTGGCAAACCTAGCATAGGGGGAATTCAGACAGTCATACGTTCTTTTATTAAGTATGCTCCGAGTGAGTTTGAGGTTCGTTTGGTAGGTATATCAAACCAGCCTAACTTGCCAAAAGGTAAGTGGCAAAAAGTGAAATTAGCAGATAAAGAAATTTACTTTTTACCTTTGTTTACACTGCTAAATGATAACTTTAGAACTTTAGTTCCGACGACAATTAAATACACTGCTGCTCTTTTGAGACAAGGTCTCGCCTCTGATTTTATGCATTTTCATCGACTTGAACCAACACTTGCAGCACTTAATTGGTCTGGAGAAAAGACTTTGTTTGTTCATAATGATATCCAAAAACAAATGCAATCTTCAGACAGTAAAAATGCTATTTTATGGCGTTATTTTCCGACAGGATATTTTGCTCTAGAACGAGCGCTGGTTAATCAGTTCTCCCAAATTTTTGCTTGTAATACTAACTCAGTCAAACATTATCAGCAGAGTTATCCAAGTATAGCCGAGCGCGTTTTTTACATCAAAAACTCTGTAGATGGCGAGATTTTTTATTCATTAACATCGGCACAACGCGAAGAAGGTAGACGTATATTGGCAAAGCAGTTTAGATTATCCGCTCAAACGCAGTTCATCTTATTTGCTGGTCGTCTTCACCCTCAAAAAGATCCCCTGTTACTGGTTCGTTCTTTTGCTACTTTAAATGATCCCAATGCTCATCTTTTGATAGCAGGTGATGGAGAGTTAGCAGCACAAGTACAAGCAGAAATCGAACGTCTAAAAATTGCTCAACAAGTAACCATGCTTGGCTCAGTAGATCAAGCAGAATTAGCAGATTTACAGCGCATCTGTAGCGTTTTTGTTTTAACTAGTACCTATGAAGGTTTACCTCTGGTAGCTCTTGAAGCACTTGCCTGTGGAACTCCAGTGGTGACAACATCATGCGGTGAAACCCCAAAACTACTTGATGTTCATAGTGGCATTGTTTGCCAAGAACGCAATAGTCAAGCGATCGCAGATGCCTTGAAAGAGGTTTTGACCCATCCAGAAAATTATCCGATTGAGGCTTGCGTAAGAGTTGCTGAGCCTTATAGTGCTAAGGCGATCGTCAGTGCTGTTTACAAAAATATGTTATCTCGTTGGCAGACGAAATTAAACTACGTCTAGTATCGCTGCGCGGAAGTTAAAAGTTAAAAGTAAAGATTTAAAGAGACTACTCCTGATGAAAATTGCAGTTATTGGTACCAAAGGGTTGCCAGCTAAACAAGGCGGTATTGAACATTATTGCCAAGAAATCTACCCTCGTATGGTCGAGCGGGGTCATTCTATCGATTTGTTCGCTCGCTCCTCTTATATCGACTCTCCTTGGATGAAACAATATTACTTTAAGAGAGTTCGAGTGATTTCTCTTCCCTGTTTAAAGTTAAGAGGAATAGATGCATTATTTAGTTCTCTACTAGGAGCTATGTTGGCTAGCAGCGGTCAATATGATATCGTCCATTTTCATGCTTTGGGCCCTTCTCTATTTACTTGGCTGCCAAAAATTACTTCACTTTTTCCCTCAAAAGTTATTGTCAGTTGTCAAGGACTGGACTGGCAACGTGCTAAATGGGGGAATTTTTCCAGTCAATTACTACATCTGGGTGAAAAGGCTGGAGTGCGTTTTGCCGACAAAATTATTGTGGTATCTGAAGAATTGCGTTCTTATTTTAGAGAAATGTATGGTCGAGAAACGGTTTATATTCCGAATGCTCCCAGCAGCTATCCGCCAACAAACTCTGATTTTTCTTATGGTACTTCATTAGGTTTGTGCCAAAAACGTTACATTACCTTTGTGGGTAGACTTGTGCCAGAGAAACGTCCTGAATTATTAATTGAAGCCTTCCAAGCTCTTAAACCCCTGGGATGGAAACTAGCGATCGTCGGTAGCACTAGTGATACAAATTCTTTTGCCCAGCAGATCGCTAATTTAACTAATGCTAATCCTAATGTGGTGTTTACAGGGCAACTTTATGGCAAACATCTAGCAGAAATTGTTCGAGGAGCAGGATTTTTTGTACTTCCTTCAGATGTAGAAGGGTTGCCCTTAGCGATGCTAGAAGCAATGCGAGAAGGCGTGCCAGTTGTAGCCAGTGATATTCCTCCCCATCGGCAATTACTTGATGAGGGAAAAGGAATGCTTTTTCCATCTGGAGATCTAGAATCTTTGATCTTGGCACTAGACTTGGCAATTCAACGTCCCGAAGAGCTAGCAATTATGGCAAAAGAGGCACAAAAGTGCGTAGAAGCTAACTATAACTGGGACAAAATCACTACCGAAACTTTGAGATTGTACGAGACGACTTCTTCTAATTCCGTCAGCTCCTCCCCATTTCCGCCTATGACCGAAAGTTGAGGAACAAGTAATGAGTAATGAGTAATGAGTAATCGATCTACTTCCTATTTCCTATTTCCTATTTCCTATCTACTACCCACTACCTGTTTTGACCCTTATCAAAACCCAACTCGATCTAAATTATCATGAGAGAGCCAAACTTTTCCCTCTTACCAATAGTTTTTCATAGACATCGTGTACCTGCGATCGCTACATTTCTCTCTGTTCTTGGGGGAGCTATAGCATACTTGATTTTTACACCACGCCTATATGAGGCAAGAGTTAGACTGATGCTTGATAATAATCAAGCTAGTGTATCCGAATTAGGACGTAATCTCAGCGCACAATCTAATATAGCGGGTTCTAATCCGATCGCGATTCAAGCAGAACTAGCGCGATCGCAAAGTGTTTTGGAATCTGCTATTACTCAGTTGTCTTCAGAAACAAAAAAATCGCCAAATTTAGCGAAATTAACGCCAAATCAGTTAAAAACAAAGTTAAAAACTACTATTATTCCAGCTACAAATCTGTTGGAATTAAGTTATCGTCATAAAAATCCTGTTCTCAGTGCCAAGATTTTGAATGCGGTAACCAACGCCATGATGGTAGAAAATGGGGCGGCAATTCGTTCTGAAGCTAGTTCCACCAGAAAATTTTTAGAAGCTGAAGTTCCCAAAAAACGAGCTGAACTTGTTCAAGCTGAAGCTGCTCTTTCTGATTACAAACGCAGTCAAAAATTAGTATCTTTGGCAGATGTGAATGGTCAAGACAATACTCAAACTAGAAATTTAATTACCAGCTTGACCACTTTAGAAGACGAAGAAAGAAAATTATCTGCTGGACTAGAGGAATCTAAGCAGCGCAATCAATCTTTAAAACAAGTAACTGACAACACCAGCTTAAAAGAAACCTATGCAGCAGTGCGTAGCGGACAAGCTCAAGAACTAAAAAATTTGCGAGATAGACTAGTAAATCTAGAATCAGAAATAGCTGTAGCGCGATCGCGTTTGACTGATACCAATCCTGTTGTGTTAAATTTACTGGAAAATCGCGAAGCTATACGTTCTCTCTATAAAGAAAAATCTGGTGTCGAACCCAACATTAAGTTATCGGCAAATTCTTCTAAGTCAGCCTCCGACCAATTTAGCCAAGATCTTGCTAGCAAAGTTATTTTAGGGCAGATTGAAATATCGTCAATCGAAAAAAAATTAGGTGCTATTCGCGCTCAAAAAGCTAAATTACAAGCTAGCCTCGATCAATTACCGATTAAAGAACAAGCACTAGCAGGAATAATGCGTCAGCGTCAAGAGGCTGCTGTCTCATTAGAATTCTTACAACGAAAACTGGAAGAAGCACGTATTGCTGAAGCTCAACAAGTTCGCAATTTGAGAGTTATTGACTCTGCCGAACCACCAGCAGCAGCAAGCTGGCCAAAAGTACCAATAGTAATGTCTATAGCTGGTGCAAGCGGTCTAATTCTCTCAGTTGGGATGGTATTACTCCTCGAATTATTGAATGACCGACTATCTAATGCCACAGAAGCTGAAGCACTAGTAAATTTATCTGTTTTGGGAGTTCTGCCTATTCTTCCTCCTTCTTTTCAAGGTCGACCAGAAGCATTTTTGACAGATATTACTACTTTGGAATCTTATCGCACCCTGTTGACTGCTCTAAAATTTCGCTCTCCTAATGATTTAAAAACTTTAGTAGTTAGCAGTACTTTAGCAGAAGAAGGAAAGTCTACTCTAGTCTCCCATTTGGCAGCAATATCGGCAACTTTAGCCAAAAAAACCTTGATTATTGATGCTGATTTGCGACGACCTAAACAGCACAAACTATTTAATTTACAAGCGCAACCTGGTTTAACGAATGTAATTAAGGGTGAGATTGCTCTAGCAGAAGCAGTTCAGCACACTAAAATCGATAATTTATCAGTTTTAACTTGTGGAGAATCACAACTGCATCCTTCTCAATTTTTTGAGTCGCCAAGAATGCATACTCTGCTGGCGGAAGCTGCCAAGGAATACGATTTCGTCATTCTCGACACTCCACCAGTAACAAGTTGCGTTGATGCAGTAACTTTAAGTCGCGATAGCGACGGTTTACTAATGGTTGCCCGCCCCAACTTTACCCAAAAGGATGTATTTGTACGAGCAGTTTCAGAGTTAAATAAAAATCGCATTAATATCTTGGGCGTTGCTATCAATGGTACTGATACTCGCACTGAAAGGTTTTATCACTATGGAATGTATGAATATAAGGCTGTGACGGGTAGCAATTAATAGGTAATAAGAAGTAGCAAGTAATCAATAGGATGTTGACCAGCAAAAATTCTGAAATTGAATTGAATAGGAATCAAAGTTTTACCGATACTTGGAAGAGAACGTCACCTCTGACATTTTGGATTGGAGTTTTTGGTGTGTTGTTGGGTATAGCTACAGGATGGTTAGCTGGGGCGCAACCTTTATATTTAGTCTTGCTGCTAATAGCTGCAGTGGTATTTGTCTGCTTTTTCGCTGAATTCGAGTTAGCAGTGATGGGTTTGCTCATCCTACGTAGTTCTCTCGATATTTTCTCTGCGCAACAGTTGCCTGCTGCCTATGCAGTTGGGGTTAGTGGACTGACATTAGTTTATGTCACCTGTTTATTATTAACACAGCAAACCGTCAATGTTGATTGGTTGTGGTTGTTTTTAGCTGGTTGGGTGCTTTGGCAAGCTTTGTGGCTAATTCTCTGTGTTTTTGGTGGTTTGGGACTAGGAACTGAAGTTTTGGGAGATAACGTACGTGAATGGACGCGCTTATTTTCTTGGTTGATGGTGTATTTGTTAATAATGCAACTTAAAGGGCGAGTTAAACCTCAAAAAATAATTTCTATACTATTTATTGCTTTAATTACACCAATTTGCGCAGGTTTCTTACAGTTAATCTTCCCAGACTCAGTTTTACCCAGTTTTTTAGCTACTTATCATGGCGATCGCCTTAATGGCACTCTTGGTCATCCTAATGCTTTTGCTACTTTTATCTTGTTTTTTATTGGCTTAACTTATTGGCGCTTACGTTGCTCAAGTCGCTTCACCCAAAGCCAGAAGTCAAACAGGGGTGCAGTAAGTTGGGCGACGTACAGAGGTCAGAAACATAGAGATCAGAAGTATATTTCTTGGTCATCAAATCGCTTGTTTTGGTTGCTGCTACTTGGTGTACTCACCTTGATGTTAATTGGAACTAGAACAATGGTGGTTTTAGCAATGCTAGGCATTTTTGTGTTGGTAACTATTGCACCTAAATTTAATTGGCTTAATTTAATTGGTGGTGTACTTTTGCTGGTGTTAGTTTTAGGACTGTTTATCAGTACTCCTTTTGGACAAGAACGCCTACAATCACTCGCGCAAACGCCTTTATTTAATTCCAACATCGATATCTCAAGAGCTATTTTGCTCTCAGATTCAGACTACAACAGTTTTAACTGGCGTCTTGCTCAATGGCATTATCTTTTGACTGCTTGGCAACAATTTCCTATTTTTGGCTACGGTTTGGCTACTAGTAAATACTTAAGTATTTATAATCTGGAAGCTCATAACGATTACGTTCGCGCCCTCGCAGAAAGCGGATTAGTAGGTTTAGCAACTTTTTTAACTTTTCTGGCTGCTCAAGGTATACGTCTAGTTCAATTACTACGTCAGACAACCAAAAACAAAGAACAAAACGATTTTTGCTTAATTCTTCTGGCTTTATTTGCAGCCATGCTGGTCGGGATGTTAACCGAAAACATCTGGACTCACACAACCCTCTGGTCTTATTGGTGGACTGTGCTGGCTGTTGCTGGCTGGGAGTGGGGAGTGGAAGCAGAAAGTAATCAACTATTAACAATCAACAAATCATGATTCAAACGTCTATTAATTCTCAAAAAATTGAATTACTTTCTAATAATCCCGATACGGGTAAACCTTATAAAATTGCCATTGTTCATCCAAGTGTCGGTGTCAATTGGAGTGGAGGTTCAGAAATCTTTGCTTTGGAATTGGCTCGTCGTCTTTGTTCTTATTTTGAGGTTGAGCTTTTAAGTGGTGTTCCATGTGGAGATTTTAGTCGTCCTGCTGGCGGTATTTCTCGCACAGATGCTTATGAATTAGTGCGTCACCCTCTTATCGCTCCTCTATGGAAAAATCACATTGGACATCCTGAAATTGTTGTGGAACATTTAACCAACTTTTTCCCTTGCGCTCTTCATTTGCTACATCAAAAGCCCGATTTAATTTTTCCCAATAATGATTACGGAGGTTTAGCAATGGCTGCCTTTGTCAGAGCCTTGACTGGAATACCCATCATGTTTACAGAGCATTGTGGTTTATTAGCTGATGGTAAGTGTTTAGCCAGAAATCTTCGTTTTCAACCAGATCGCCTGGTAGTTTTTAATCCTCCAACAGCTAAGTTTGCACAAACTATCAAATCACAACAAGCTGTAAATATTATTCCCAACGGAGTAGACTCTACCAGGTTTACACCAGAAGGCAGTAAGCTCGATTTTAATTTACCCAAACCGATAGTATTATGCGTAGCTTGGTTAAATCGCAATAGTCACAAGCGGATCGAACTGGCGATCGCAGCAGTAGCACGTTTACCTCAAGCAAGTTTACTTCTTTGTGGAGATGGGCCCGATCGCGGTTATTTTGAGGAACTTGGCAATAAAATCCTCGGTTCAGAACGTTTTACCCTTTATTATTCTAACTATGAGCAAATGCCTGAAGTTTATCGCAGTGCAGATGTTTTTACACTTCCTTCTTTGAACGAACCGTTTGGACTTGCTTATCTTGAAGCTATGGCTAGCGGTTTACCAGTAGTTGCTACAGATGATGAAATGCGCCGTTACGTTATTGGTGATGGCGGCTTACTTTGTGATGTAACTAATCCAGAAAGCTATGCTGATACTATTGCACAAGCTTTAAACCACGACTGGGGCAATAAACCTCGTCAACAAGCTTCAAAGTTTAATTGGGATACCATAGCCCTTAATTATCGTGATACCATTCTCGATGCGATCGCGAAGCGTGGGCGGAGCCCAATCGCCACACGCAAGCAACAGGTAACTGGCAACCAAGAACAACTAGAGCCATTTCGCCCTAAAGGACTCTTAACCCTAAAGGGTCTATCCGCAGGTGTATACTACAAGGATACAATGTCCTTTAGGACACCTTCGGATAAGGATACCGCTTCGCATATAGCTTCGCGTCGCCAACTGCATTTACTGCCCGTAATGGAGCAACCAATAATCGACAAACCAAAAATATCTGTAATCATTCCTACTTACAATGCCATCTCTTATTTGCCAGCAGCGGTAGATAGTGTTTTGAAGCAAACTTTTAGGGACTTTGAATTAATTATTGTTGATGACGGCAGTAGCGATCGCACTGCTGAATGGGTTTTAAGTTTAACCGATCCGCGAGTAAAATTTATTACTCAGGAAAATCAAGGTTCTGCTGCTGCACGCAATAAAGGTATTGCGATCGCTCAAGGAGCTTACATCGCCCTTTTTGATGCTGACGATATTTGGGAATTAACTAAGTTAGAAAAGCAAGCACATTTTTTAGATGCTCATTCCTCAATCGGGTTGGTAGATACTTCTGTAGTTTTAATCGATGAAGAGGGAAAGTCTACAGGTAAAGTTGTTACTTCCCAAGCTGAAGGGGATGTCTGGAAACATCTGGTGCAGTTTCAACCTGTATGTTCTTGTGATAGTACTCCTTTAATCCGTCGGGAATGTTTTGACACTGTTGGCTTATTCGATCGAGATTTAATGTTTCTCGAAGATTTAGATTGGTGGATTCGTCTGGCTTCTCATTATCAATTTGGTGCAATTAAAGAACCTTTAGTTAAATATCGCCAACATTCTGGTAGCAAATCTACTAACTGCCAAGAAACACTACAAGCCTTTCACCAAATTATTGAGAAAGCATTTGAATCTGCGCCAACAGAATTACTGTATTTAAGAGATCGAGGCTATGGACGGGTCAATCTCTACTTAGCCTGGAAAGCTTTGAATAATAAAGATTACAACCAAGTTAGGCAATTTTGTACTTCAGCGATCGCTCATTATCCTCAGCTACAACGTTCTTGGGAATACGCCCGTTTGAATCTTGCTCAAGCACTGATGCGCCGATTTGGCGATCGAACTTATGAAAAATTGCGATCGCTTGCTCGTACATTTCGTTCTTTTGCTAGTGGCTAATTGGTGATTACTAATTACTAATTACTGATTACTTAGCTTAACTTGTTACCTATTACCCATTACCCATTACCTATTACCCACTACTTACTACCCACTACCTACTACCTACTACCCACTACCCACTACCTATTTAATTACGGAGAGTACAAATTATGGTCAAAGTTTCGATCGTTTTCCCCGCCTACAATGCAATGGCTTATTTACCACAAGCTTATCAAAGTGCTTTGGCACAGACTTTTACTGATTATGAGATTTTAATTGTTAATGATGGGAGTTCTGACAATATTGAGGAGTGGGTTAACCAAATAACCGATCCGCGAGTTAGATATATTCCTCAAAAAAATCAAGGAGCGCAAGGAGCGCGTAATACAGGCATTTATAACGCTCAAGGGGAATATGTCGCGTTTTTAGATGCTGACGATCTTTGGGAGGCTACTAAACTTGAAAAACAAGTACGTTTATTAGATGAAAATCCAGAAGTAGGTTTAGTCGATACTTGGATTACTTTAATCGATCGCCAGGGGAATTCTAAAGGTTGGGTACATGCTTCTGCTGCTGAAGGGCAAATTTGGTCGGAAATTATACAAGAACCAACGATTATTTGTGGAAGTTCACCCATGATTCGTCGAGAATGTTTTGACCACGTGGGTGTCTTCGATCCCAGTTTGCGTTATGCAGGAGATTGGGATCTTTGGATTCGGATTGCTGCTCGCTATGCTTTTGCGGTCGTTAAAGAACCATTAGTTCGTTATCGACTTCATCCCCAAAATACCTCTAAAAACTGTCGTGGTATGGCAAGAGATTGTCGTACAGTCATTGAGCGCGCCTTTGAATCTGCTTCTCCAGAGTTAATGTCATTAAAAAACAAAACTTACGGTCAAATTAACTCATATATAGCGGGTATCGCTCTCGATCGAGGTAATTATACGGAGGCAATGTATTTTCGTAATTTAGCGATCGCCTATAATCCCCAACTGCGTTTTTCTAAACAAGACCTGCGGTTGAATGCAGCTATTGCTATGTTGCGTTGGTTTGGCCCTCAAGCATACGATCGAGTACGGAATTTAACTCGTATTTTGCGTCGTCGTCAATCAAGTTTAGCAACATAAAGAATCTGCGCTGCTGAAGCTATTCTCATACCTTAGATATATGCAAAAGGAGACAGATATCTATATTCTGTTGTTACAGATAAAGTTAGCCAACCACTACAAAATGAATTGTGTTGCATTACAAATACGGCTAATTAAAACAATTGATAGTGAAGAGTCGATCCTCAGCGCATGATTACATTTCGTCGTAATACTCACGTTAAAAATAAGGAAATTAACTAATGTTTGATTATTTAATTGTTGGAGCGGGTTTTGCTGGTAGTGTTCTTGCCGAACGCCTAGCAACTCAGTCCGATCAGAAAATTTTGATTATAGATACTCGTTCTCATATTGGCGGTAATGCCTACGACCACTACAACGAAGACGGTATTTTAGTTCACAAGTATGGGCCTCATATCTTTCATACCAATTCTCGTGATGTTTTTGAATATCTCTCGCAGTTTACTGAATGGCGACCTTACGAACATCGAGTAAAAGCGAGTGTAGACGGTCAATTGGTGCCAATTCCGATTAATCTTGACACTGTTAATCGACTCTATGGCTTAAATCTTACCTCGTTTCAGTTAGAAGAATTTTTTGCTTCGATCGCCGAAAAAATAGAATGCATCAGGACTTCTGAGGATGTTGTGATTAGTAAAGTTGGTCGTGAACTGTATCAAAAGTTTTTTCGCAACTATACACGCAAACAATGGGATATGGATCCCTCAGAATTAGACAAGTCCGTAACTGCACGTGTACCTACCCGTACCAACCGCGACGATCGCTATTTTACTGATTCTTATCAAGCTATGCCTCTACATGGCTTTACCAAAATGTTCGAGAAAATGCTCTCCCATCCGAACATTAAAATCATGCTCAACACCGATTATCGCGAGATTGTTGATGTTATACCCTATCGGAAAATGATTTACACTGGCCCTATCGATCTATTTTTCAATTACTGTTATGGCAAGTTACCCTATCGATCGCTCAAATTTAAACACGAAACTATTAACAAACCCTTACATCAAACCGCGCCAGTAGTTAATTATCCCAACGAACATCTATATACTCGCGTCACCGAATTTAAATATTTGACAGGACAAGAACATAACAAAACAAGTATTGTCTACGAATATCCACGCGCCGAGGGCGATCCCTACTATCCCATACCGCGAACGGAAAATGCCGAACTTTACAAACAATACAAAGCTTTAGCCGATGCCACTCCAGAAGTTCATTTCGTCGGGCGTTTAGCTACCTACAAGTATTACAACATGGATCACGTCGTCGCTCAAGCCCTTAAAGTCTACAGCAATCTCATTGTCAGTGGGGATGATAATGTACAAAAACAGGGCGAGTTTGAGTTAGCTTCTGTCTAAAACTTCATCGGCTTTAAGCGTTACTCGTTACTCGTTACTCGTTACTTTTCCCACATCCCACACCCTAATTAAGGAGTAAGAAAATTGTCCGACATAGTAGTTCGCGTGGAAAATTTAGTCAAAAAATACGAGATCGCACATCAAAAACAGGGTGCTAATATCTCTTTTCGAGACGCGATCGCTAATGGTACTAAATCTCTCGGTCGTAAACTAAAATCTTCCTTTAGCAAACAGACCTCTATCCCCAGTCGGGAAGATTTCCTGGCTTTAAACAATGTTTCCTTTGAAATTAAACAAGGTGAGGTTGTCGGTATTATTGGTCGTAACGGTGCAGGTAAATCAACCCTTTTGAAGATCTTAAGTCGAATCACCGAACCTACCCAAGGACGCATCCGAATTAAAGGGAGAATAGCGAGTTTATTGGAAGTAGGAACGGGTTTTCACCATGAATTGACGGGAAGAGAGAATATTTTTCTCAACGGTGCAATTCTGGGGATGAGTAAAGCTGAGATTACCAAGAAATTTGACGAAATTGTTGATTTTGCTGAAGTTGAGAAATTTTTGGATACGCCAGTCAAGTTTTATTCATCTGGGATGTATGTCCGTTTAGCATTTGCTGTCGCTGCTCATTTAGAACCAGAAATTCTGATTGTCGATGAAGTATTGGCGGTGGGAGATATGCAATTTCAAAAAAAATGTCTCGGCAAAATGGATAATGTCGCCAAACAAGGACGAACAATTTTATTTGTCAGTCATAACATGAGTACGGTGGAATCTTTATGCAATCGTGGAATTTTACTAGAATCTGGTGGTTTATATTTAGATAGCACTGCTGAAGAAGCTGTCAAAGCTTATCTAGACAAAGCCTATAATTTGGCTCGCGATATACCTTTAAGCCAAAGAAAAGATCGTAGTGGCAATGGCAAGATTAGAGTTTTAAGTTTTCGGATCTTAAACGAACAAGGTCAAGAAGAACCAGCTATGCAGTCTGGGAAAAATTACTACTTTGAATTTGGGTATATCAATAATACGGGGGGTTGTCTAAAAAATGCAGTTCTTTCTTGCGAGCTGATTGACGAACATGGTGCGAGGATTCTTTTACTCAAAAACAGTTTTACCAATCATACTCTTAATCTCGATGGCGATCGCGGTTATATTTTTTGCGGTATTGAGAACTTACCTATAGTTCAAGGATTATATCGCCTGACCATCCATCTGGCACAGGCAGATATCGAACTACTAGATCGCGTTGAAGATGCTGTCACTGTCAGTGTTGATGGTGGTGATTTCTTTGGTACAGGAAGTCCTGGCATTCCAAATTTGTGTAAGTTTCTGGTCAAGAGTGAGTGGTATACGGAACCAAGTCAAGTAAAAAGTAGCAAGTAGTAAGTCGAAAGTAATGAGTAATGAGTAATGAGTAATAAGTAACACAAAGCAATAACCATTATCAGTAATTAGTAATCATTCCATCAGGTAAAGTCATATGCAGGTATTGAGTAGAATTAGTTTTCCCACATCTCCCGATGTTTCGAGTTTATATATGCAGTGCGATGAAGGTGCTGTGATAGATTTTTCTGAAGGTGAACGTAAAATTGTTTTTCGTCGGGAAAGTTCGCTTTCTTTGACTTCTTACTTTAATTCTTTTTATGAAACTTTCTATGCTAAATATACTAAGCTTAATGCTCTTTATTATTTGCTGAGATTAGAAGGCGATTTTATGATTTCTCTTTATCGGGAAGTTGATGAGAAAAGCGCACGAAAACTAATTTCAGTAAAATATTTAGAAAATTGTCAGTTAAGCAAAGATACAAAAGTTTTTCTGCCAAATCTTCAAGATAATGAGGAACAACAAGGAAGAATTTATTTAGAATTAGTTTGTTTGAGCGATCGCGGTATATTTGAACAAGGGTTAATTGCTACAGATGAAGTTTCTGACACTGAAGTTTCTTTAGCAATTATTAGCTGTACATATAAAAAAGAAGTTTATATTAAAAAGACAGTTAATGCAATCTTGCAAGATCCATTTTTACAAACAAAGCAAGTAAAAATGTTCGTAGTTGATAATGGTCAAACTTTAAAACAAGAAGATTTTTTAAACTCAAGAGTTGAACTTATTCCTAATAAAAATTTAGGTGGAAGTGCGGGCTTTACTAGAGGATTATTAGCAGCTTTAGAATCAAGCAATTATACTCATTTTCTCTTCATGGATGATGATATCGAGTTAGAAAGTGAATCAGTTTATAGATTATTTGGTTTATATAAATATGCTAAAAATGATTTTGCTATATCTGGAACAATGCTCGATCTCAATAAAAAAACTGTCTTGTATGAAGCTGGTGCTTTGTCTAGTGTTGCCCCTCATACAATGAAATATCAACCATTTTCAATTGCTTCTTTAAAACACGAAATTGAATTAGAAAATCCCAGTCAAAATAATCTTTTACTAACTGAGGAGAACATAGATTATGGGGCATTTTGGTTTTTTAGTTTTTCGAGAAAAATTGTCAATCAAATTGGCTTACCTTTGCCTTTGTTTATTAAGATAGATGATATAGAATTCGGTTTAAGAATCACCAAAGCTTTGCAAGGTGAAATAGTAGCTTTCCCTGGAATTGCAGTCTGGCACGAACCATTTTATCTAAAGTTTATGGTTTGGGATAATTATTACGCTCTTCGCAATTATTTAATAACTTATGCCATTCATCAACCAATTCCTTTCATCAAAACATTTTTTGATTTTACCAAACACTTAGTTTACGAATTGTTTTTATTTGAATATAATTTTATCGAAATGCAAATAAAAGCTTTTGAAGATTATCTTAAAGGTCCTGATTGGCTGAAACATAACGATGCAGAAAAATTACACGCTAATGTTCTTGCACTGAGTAAAAGTCATAAAACACAAAATGTTCAGCCAAACGAGCGGAAAAGCGATCGCGTGTTTAAAAAAGGTAAATCTAGTGTTGTCAAAAAACTTCTTGCTTTATTAACTCTCAATGGTCATCTATTACCAGATTTTTTAATCCAAGACGATGAAGCATTAATTTTGTTAACTAAAGGTTATGGTGGACAACGTTCTCAAGCATTGGGTAAAAAAAGAGTTTTGATTTTTAGAGAAGGAATGTCTAAAAGCAATAGAGAAATTCCTTGTTTATTTCAAAACGAAATCGACAAAACAACTGGAATCAAACTGTTATTTAGATGGCTAAAAGTCGCGCTCATTAGCAGTTTTAAATGGCGATCGCTTCGTAAACAATGGAAAGATGCCTCAACCGAATTAACATCTTCTGGTTTTTGGCAGCAGTATCTCGACCTAAATCAAGAGAACAGCAGACATGAGGGAGAAAAAGTAGCAAGTAGCGGTAGGGGCGAACGGCCGTTCGCCCCTACAAATAGCAAGTAGCAAGTAAGTAAAAAGTAGGGCGCAAGGCTTGCGTCCTTCAAGAAACAATGAACAAACCAAAAATCTCAGTAATCATTCCTGCCTACAATGCGATGAAATACCTACCAGAAACGGTAGAAAGTGTTTTCCAGCAAACTTGGACTGATTTTGAATTATTAATTATCAACGATGGTAGCAGCGATAATATTGTTGAATGGGTTTGTGGATTAACAGATCCCAGAGTCAGATTAATCTCTCAATCCAATCAAGGAACTGCTTTGGCTCGCAATCACGGGATAATGGAAGCAAAAGGCGAATATATAGCCTTACTCGATGCTGACGATCTCTGGGAATCAAGTAAGCTAGAAAAACAGTCAAAATGTCTAGATAATCAGCCAAAAGTAGGTTTAGTTGATACTTGGGCGATAACCATAGACGATCGCGGTAATGCTAATCGAATTAGAAAACACGAAGTCGAGGGAAATGTCTACCATAAAGTATACGAAGCCTGTGATAACCCAGTTTGCTGCGGTAGTTCACCAATGATTCGACGCAGTTGTTTTGACGTTATCGGTTTATTCGATCCCAAGATCAAGATAGTTGAAGATGTCGATATGTGGATACGAATCGCTTCTCGCTATCATTTCGGGTTAATTAAGGAAGTTTTAGTAAAATATCGCCAACATCCTGATAACAAATCTAAAGATTGCCAGTCGATGTTATCAGAATTTCGGACATTAATTGAGAAAACCTATCGCTCTTTACCAATTGAATCACTTTATCTCAGGGCGCAATGCTATGCAAAGTTAAATCTTTTCCTGGCTTGGAAAATGATGGAAAACAAAGATTATCGACAGGCTGCTTATTTTCATCGGCAAGCGATCGCCCACCACTTTGACTTTTTGTTTAAACCAGAATCTATTCGTCTGGCGATCGCCATTTTTCTAGTTCGTTGCTTTGGTTTTAATACTTTCGAGCAAGTACGGGCGTTTAATCGTTTAGTAAAAAATTACGTGTAAATGCATATTACAGAAACAACTATCGAAGCAGGTCGAACTGAAACTCAATATTGGAAGGATATTTGGCACTATCGAGAACTATTATATTTCTTGGCGTGGCGCGATATCTTAGTCCGTTATAAGCAGACTGTTATGGGCGTTGCCTGGGCTTTACTTCGACCTTTATTGGCGATGATTATTTCCACCATTGTCTTTGGCAATATAGCAAAACTACCTTCAGAAGGAGTACCTTACCCAATTCTCGTATTTGCTGCCATGCTGCCTTGGCAATTTTTTTCCAGCTCACTTGCCGAATGTAGCAACAGTTTGGTTAACAATAGTCAACTGATTTCTAAAGTTTACTTTCCTCGCCTAATTGTGCCAGCAAGTACTGTAGTTGTCAGCTTTGTCGATTTTATGATTTCGGGAATTATCTTGTTAGCTTTGATGGCTTGGTATGATTTTGTTCCTAGTTGGCGCATCGTCGCACTACCACTATTTATTTTGATTGCCTTTGCTGCTGCAATGGCAGGAGGACTTTGGTTAGCAGCACTTAATGTAAAATACCGCGATTTTCGTCATATTGTGCCATTTATTGTCCAATTTGGCTTCTACATTTCTCCAGTTGCCTACAGTAGCACTATTGTCCCCGAAAAATGGCGTTTATTATATTCTCTAAATCCTATGGTTGGTGTAATTGACGGCTTTCGTTGGGCAATTTTAGGGAGAAATTTTGGTATTTATTTGCCTGGATTTCTTCTTTCCTTAACAGTAGTTGCCTTTTTCCTCAGCAGTGGTCTTTGGTACTTCCGTAAAACCGAACGTACTTTTGCAGATGTCATTTGAAAATTGTTTGTAAAGCTTAATCGTTGGGTTTCGTTCCTCAACCAACCTACAATAATTATGGAGTGGTAAAAAAGAAGAGTTAAACTCAGATCTTGCACCAAGAAAAGTTGATAAACGATATAAAAACTCAATGGATATAATTCTCTGTCATCAAACGGTGGATTTTGATGCTTTGGGGTCAGCAATTGGTTTGTCTCGGCTTAAAAAAGCAAAAATCGTGCTAACTGGTGGCGCACACCCTGCGGTGAAGAATTTTTTGGCATTATATCGAGATGAGTTTGATTTTGCTGAAATGCGGAGTATTCACCCAGAAACGATCGCCACTATCTATATTGTTGATACTCAAAAAAGCGATCGCCTGGGAACAGCAGCAGCATGGTTAACTTTGCCGACTGTGCAACGAATTGAAGTATTCGATCATCATTTGGATGCAGCATTAGATATTGCGGTGACAGAGCTACATACTGAGGCGGTAGGCGCAATTACAACCTATATTACTGAATTGTTACAACAACAGCAGATCGCTTTGACTCCTTTTGAAGCAACGGCAATGGCTTTAGGGATTCATGTAGACACAGGATCGCTAACCTTCGAGCAGACGACTCCCCGTGATGCTAAAGCGATCGCCTGGTTATTAGAACAGTCGGCAAATGTGGCTATTATTGCTGAATATAATGAGCCTGGGTTGAGTCATCAGCTACAGGAATTATTGAAAGATGCCCTGGATAATTTACAACGCACTAAAGTTCAGGGTTATACCGTCGCTTCGGTATTATTACAGACAGATAAGTTTGTTCGTGGTTTGTCTAGTCTCGCCGCGAGGTTAATTGAGCTGACGGAAAGCGATGTAATTTTGTTGGGTCATCAATATCAAAAAAGTAAAGGTCAAAAGTTAGTGGTGATTGGGCGATCGCGTTTGGCAGAAACTAATCTCAATCAGCTATTTACGCCTTTTGGTGGTGGTGGTCATGCTCAAGCTGCCTCCGTGTCTATTAATACCGATCGACCCCAACAGATCTTTCAGGAGTTATTGACTCAACTAGCTAGCCAAATTCCTCAACCCCCTACGGCTAGAGATTTAATGTCTGCTCCTGTGAGGACAATTCGCCCTGACACGACGATTAAAGAGGCACAAAGAACTTTATTGCGCTACGGTCATTCTGGGTTGTCGGTGGTGGATGAGAGCGATCGCCTAGTGGGGATTATTTCTCGTCGCGATCTGGATTTAGCAATTCATCACGGCTTCGATCGCTCCCCCGTTAAAGGCTATATGAGTCGCAACCTTAGAACCATTGTGCCTAATACGCCCTTACCTGAAATACAGTCGGTGATGGTAACTTACGACGTGGGTAGACTACCAGTACTTGAGGCTGGAGAATTGGTGGGGATTGTCACTCGCACTGATGTATTACGTCAGCTACACGATCAGTCTTCTGAGAGCCAGATCGATCCTAAGCAGGCAAGCCTTACTTTTCATTTATTATCTACTCTGCAAAATCGCTTAGAACCCGCTATCTGGCAGCTACTCCAACAAGTTACTACAGCAGCCCAAGAACGAGGCTGGAATCTTTATTTAGTTGGGGGTGGTGTACGAGATGTGTTGCTCACTAGCGAGGGTCAACCCTTATTTTTGCAGGACATCGATCTGGTGGTTGATGGTTATCATCGTTCCACAGACGATCGTGCAGGAGTAGAATTAGCCTCAGTGATTGAGCAGATGTATCCCCAAGTAAGCGTAACAGTTCACGGGGAGTTTCAAACCGCAGCTTTGACGTGGCATCAAGATCCAGTTTTAGGCAACCTGTTAATGGATATTGCGACTGCGCGCACTGAATTTTATCCTTATCCCGCAGCTAACCCCCAGGTTGAGGCTAGTTCAATTCGTCAAGACTTGTATCGCCGAGATTTTACCATTAATGCCTTAGCAGTACGTCTAACGCCCCCTAAACGAGGTGAATTTTCCCGTAAAGGAGATTTATTAGACTTTTTTGGCGGTTTACTAGATTTGCGATCGCGCCAGATCCGAGTACTTCATGCCAATAGCTTTATTGAAGATCCCACCAGGATTTATCGTGCCGTCAGATTTGCTGTGCGCCTCGGCTTTACCATTGAACCCCAGACAGAAGAGTATATTCGCTACGCCATTGATAATCAAATATATGAGCAGTTAAGAATTAGCGATCGCGAAGCCTCCCTGGAAGGTAATCGTCATCCCGCTTTAACTACTAGACTCAAAGCAGAATTAAAGTACATTTTCCAGTCGAACTATTGGCAACCAGCGCTTAAGCTACTAGCTCACCTTAATGCTTTGACCTGTTTACATCAAGATTTAAGTTTAACTCCCACTTTAAATCGAGAGATCCACTTTGTCTCTAAATGGTTAGTTTTATTTGAACCAAAAGTGAGCGAACATTGGTTAGTTAGATTAGAAACTTTGATTGCTCATCTATCTTTTAAGTCAAGAATAATAGTGGCAGAAAATTTACAATTACCCAAAGATAGTATCGAGCGATTACAACAGCTAGAAATATGGGAAACACAACTAGCCAAACGATTAGCTAAGACTCATCTTGATAGTCAAATTTACCAGCTATTACGTCCTTATAAGTTTTTACAATTAATTTTATTTGCTGCCAAAAGTGAGTTAAAGAATCGTCGTCGAATTTGGCACTATATCACCTATTTATCTCAAATCAAACCATTATTAAATGGTAACGACTTAAAAACCCTGGGTTTTAAACCAGGGCCATTATATAAACAGATTTTAGATGATGTTTTAAATAAAACTCTCGATCATCAGATTAGCGATCGCACTATGGCGATCGAGTATGTAAAATCTAAGAGAGAGTTTGTTAAGGAACAGGATAATTAGATAAGACCTATCCTTTTAGAATCGTCAGAAAAAATTTTTACTACACTTATAACTATTTAATTGACATATTGACTAACAGCAATTGCTTAACAAAATTATTATGCCAAAGTTTATTATAGATATTTTATTTGCATTTAGTGGAATGTTTTTGACATCTTACTTTTTTTATTCAAGTACCAATTGGAAGGAATTATCAGATAAATACAGTTGCAAAAAAAATTCCAGTATTTTTGTATATGTTGTTGAAGAAAGAGCTTGTATCAACAAAATGGCACTTAATGGACTCAATATTGGAGTTTCGCAAGAGGGACTTTTTCTTAAATTTCCTTCTCTTTTAGGATTTGTATTTTCCTCCATATTAATTCCTTGGGATGAAATCTCTTATGGACAAAATATTGATAACAATTCTAGAAGAGATTTTGTTCTCAATCTTGGCAATCCGAAAATAGCCAGCTTACAGCTATCTTCACACACAATTGAAAAGATTAATGAAAACTATGGAGAGCCAATTTTTTTTGAGCAACTTGGAGAACCAAACTGATATACGTGTAGCGATTATCTTATATAGCCACAATGTTTAAAAACCGATTTTTCTCTTACTAACAATAATTTTCGCGTCGATTTTGAAATATATACTGAATATGTCGAGCTTTATTCAAACTTTTCTAATAGGAATTACTGGTTATACTTAATGGTAACGACTTAAAAACCCTGGGTTTTAAACCAGGGCCATTATATAAACAGATTTTAGATGATATTTTAAATAAAACTTTAGATCATCAGATTAGCGATCGCACTATGGCGGTCGAGTATGTAAAATCTAAATATTAGTCAGCATATGAAGTAGGGGGAGTAGGATTATTATCTATTTTAAAGATGACATCTTGCATATCAAAAGCAGAACTATCAGTATTAGTTGTACCCAGCTCAACTAACAATAATTCTTCGTAATCATTTAAACCACTAAGTAAAGTTTGTACAGAAACCTGCTTACTAAATCCAGCCATACTTGGTAGTTCACTGTTGGATGTTAATGCCATTTCCGTAGGAGTACTCAAAGTTTTACATTGAGTAGTATTATTAATGATTTTGTAATTTAATTGTAAGTCATTAATTGAATCCACAGGTATTAATGTCCGTTCATTGACATTCATAGTTTTAACTAGCTGTTGCTGGTGATAAACATCAACTTGGATATTTAAAAAGCTGCCACCTGCGCCACACTGGATTTGAGATGCTAAATATAAAAGTTCAATCATAGTAAGAAAAGTAATAAACTAGCTTTAATTAAGTTTTTTATTTAGTAATTAACTTGCTAAATAAGTTGTTATTTAAATTGAAATATCGTTTGATTACTTACTATAATTACTTATAGTTTTTGCTATTAGGTAAATATGACATAAAGAGTTGACTTTGATGTTTTAAGCTGAGATAAATTTGCTTTTAATCAAAAAGAAATAAGTTTTGACTTTAAGAGTAATCACTGTGATTTACCAATCAAAATAAAAGCTAAAATCAAGTGATCTATCATCAAAAATAGATTTATACTGAATTTTTTCAATTAAAGATATTAAAGCCAAAAGTTGTTAGCTCAAAGAAATTTATCTATCTGATGGCATTTTTACTATGTAGACAATTACCGATACAATAAGATTGCTTTTTAAGCTTGATTTATTGTTTGTTATTGTCAAACTAAGTAGGTAGGCAAAATAATTTATCCTAAAGGATACACTTCGTTATCAAACCCCTACCCTTAGAGCTATTTATTACTCGTTACTCGTTACTCGTTACTTGTTACTCCCTAACCTCATTTCCAATTTAATTACACCCACCTACTTATGTCGATCGCAAGAACTACTCGAACTGATTCCCTAAAAATTGGAGCAACACCATTTCTCTTTGCTTTGTACTTTATTTCTGGTTTCACTGCCCTACTATATCAAGTGGCTTGGCAGCGGATGCTGGGTTTGTTTTCTGGTTCTGATGTTCGTTCAGTGACGATTATTGTCGCCTCATATCTTTTGGGATTAGGCTTAGGGAATTTGTTAGGAGGTTCTGTTAGCGATCGCCTGACTAACCAAAAATGCGTCATGGTATATGGCTCTTGCAACTTGGCAATTGCTGCTTTTGCTTTGGCTAGCCGATTTATTTTTTACGATTTGCTCTTTCTGCGTCTGCAATATCTGGCTCAATCTTTACCCGTAACTTTGGGCATTGTGTTTTTCAGTCTATTAATTCCCACTGTCTTGATGGGAATTTCTTTGCCTATGCTTTCTAAAGCAGTTAATCGGAGTGCTGAGGGGGCTGCCTCTTTAATTGGTTGGTTGTATGGCTTTAATACTCTTGGTTCTGGCTTGGGAACGTTGGTTTCTGGCTGGTATATTGTCGGCACTTTAGGTTATGACAAGACGGTATATTTAGGAGCGCTGTTTAGCTTCACGGTTGGAGTGTCGGCATTAATTTTAGCTGCTCGTTTTTCTCCGAGTAATTTTCTGGAGCATAAGTCAGAGGTTGCCACTGCACCATTAGCCAATAAGACTCAATCTCTTCAATCTTGGTATTTATTAGTATTTTTATCAGGTTTTACGGCAATTTCTTGGGAAATTATTTGGTTTCGGGTCTTAGATATTGCTCTTCAGTCAAATGCTTATACTTATGGTCATTTATTAGCTTTCGTCTTAATTAGTAGTGCGCTCGGCAGCATGATTGGTGCTAAAGCTGTTGCCTATATTCGTCAACCGAAAAAAGTATTTTTAATTATTCAAGGCATAATTTCTCTTTATTCAGCGATCGCCATTTGGGGCATCGGGCTTTACTGGCAAGCTCATCCTGGTTTGCGATCGGATGCAGGATTTATCAATCTGGATAACTTAGGTGCAGAGGTATTATTTAAATATTTAGTTATCCCTGGAGTAATTACCATTGTCCCTAGCCTGTTAATGGGGTTTTATTTCCCTTTGGTACAGCAAGCAGTTCAGCAGAATTATGGTGAACTTGGCAAACGAGTCGGCTTTATTTATCTAGCCAGCATTTTGGGCAATACTTTAGGTAGCTTATTAACAGGCTTAGTCTTAATCGATATATTAGGTACAGCAGGCTCGATTCGACTTTTAGTAATTATTGGTATTTGTTTTTTACTTTCAATTCGCGACAACTTACTCAAAAATCTGCTGATTACCACTTTAATTATGCTTGCCGTGGCGACAACAGTGGTTTTTCCCAACAATAAACGTCTTTGGGCCGCTCTCCATACAGTCGATCCTCAAGCCTATTTTCAGGTAGTCGAAGATTCCACCAGCGTAGCCGCGATCGCCGAAACCAATGGTACAGGTAAACTATTTGCTAGTGGACAGGTACAGGCTAATTTTCCCTATCTACATATACATGGACTGTTAGGTAGTACTCCTGCGCTCCTGCATCCCAACCCCGAAAAGATCATGATTATCGGTCTAGGATCGGGAGGAACTCCCCACACCGTCGGCGTTAATCCCTTAACCAAGAAAATCAAAATTATCGAGCTACTGGGAGCAGAATTACCCGTATTACAGCAATATGCTCAAAGACCAGCAGGGAAAGCTTTAAAGCATCTATTTCAAGACCCTAGATACGAAATTATCGTGGGAGATGGACGCAGAGAACTAACTATGAGCCAGGAAAAATTCGACATTATTGAGGCGGATGCCATTCAACCTTGGCGATCGCGTGCAGGAATGCTCTATTCTCAAGAATTTTTTCAAGAAGTCGAAGCTCATCTCAAACCTGGAGGCTTCTTTGTACAGTGGGATGTAGGTGCAGGGGCGCAACAAACTATGCAAAGTGTCTTTCCCTATGTTGTCAAAGTCGGGATGGCGGGAAACTTATGGATTTTAATTGGTAGTGATACTCCTGTTGCTTTTGATAAAAACCTGTTGTTGCAGAGATTAGCACAACCTCAAGTGATCGGCTTCTTAAAACAGGCACAAATCGATCCGGTGAAAGTTAGACAGGATGTTCGTCAAGCTTATGTGCGTCAGTTTGCACCCCAAGAAAATAAACCTCAGCCTTATAATACTGACTTGTTCCCCCGTGGAGAATATTATCTTAATCGATAGTGGAAATCTTTGTAGTTTATATGGTTTTAAGCCAACTTCGCTAAAAAAGAATCGCACAACCTCGTTCACTCAGAGTTATCAACCTCACCACCTTTTTCATCTAACCACTGAGTAAAATTATTTACTGCCGTTTTAATCTTGTCAAACACTACTTCTACTTCTTGACCCAAAGCAATTACCCGATCGCTATCTAATTCAACTTTATAAATATGCCTGGTCAAATGCCGAAACTTACGATATTCACTCAACTCCAAAAGCAATGCACCAGTCCATAAAGAAGGGCGATCGCTTCCTCCAGGTTCAGCCATTAACTTCAAAAGCTCTAGGTGCCAATCCTGAACTTGAGGAATGCCCCCGTCCAAATACACAGCAACTCTTTCACTAATGCGTTCACAACCATTGTAAAAATCAGCAACATAGCTTGCTAAAGCAGGAAGCAATGCAATTTCGGGAATTGTTTCCTGTTGTCTTAATAGCTCACTTAGAGTATTGACGGTAATTGCCAAAGAATTCATCTCATCATCAATGCGTAACTTTAAAGCCGAATATTTATTGTTAACCATAGATACTCTACTCAAAATGCGATCTCGCAAATGATCTGGGACAAACTCCAAAGGAATTAAATCCACCTCTAACCAGGGAGGAACAAGATTCTCTATGGCTGTATGGGCATTCCAGACTTGAGCTTGACTTAAGCCTAATATTGCCAAATCCAAATCAGAATGCCAATGCCAAGGAGTTTCCCCAGCTAAAGAACCACAGATAAACACCTCAGATGCCCCTAAATTTTTCAGCACCTGCATACACAATTCGGCTGTATCCAAAGCTTGCGATCGCCGTTTTTCTAGCTCTGTAGTTGTTTGTAATAAACCTTCCCTTGGCATCGTATTAGTTTCCGTATCTCGATTTAAGAAAAGCTATAAGCTCTAAGCCTGGTTAAGCAATAAATGGGTTTCGCTATCGCTCCACCCATCCTACGAACATTAAGTTGACTTACTTAACTACAAGTATTTACTTGATAATCACCAATGCAGCAACAACTAACCTATAGGTTCAGGGGGATTAGTGGCAGAAGGACGACGAGCAATTACCTGATCGATCAGACCATATTCTTTGCATTCTTCAGCAGACATAAAGAAATCCCGCTCAGTATCCTCTTCAATTTTAGATAAAGGCTGACCCGTATGATCTGCCAAATGTCCATTAAGTTTCTGCTTGAGATATAAAATTTCTTTGGCTTGAATTTCAATATCCGTTGCCTGTCCCTGTGCGCCACCAAGAGGTTGGTGAATCATAATCCGCGAATTAGGTAAACTCATCCGCTTACCTTTCTCTCCAGCACTGAGTAAAAAAGCACCCATACTGGCAGCCAAACCAATACAGATCGTACAGACATCAGGACGAATCTGATTCATGGTGTCAAACATCCCCATCCCAGCCGATACTGAACCACCAGGAGAGTTGATGTAGAGATAAATGTCTTTATCGGGGTCTTCTGCTTCTAAAAAGAGCAGTTGAGCGACTACTAGGTTGGCAATTTCATCGGTAACTTGCTGTCCCAAAAAGACAATTCTTTCTCGTAGGAGACGAGAGTAAATATCAAAGGCGCGATCGCCGCGACCTGAACTTTCAATTACGGTAGGTATCATGCAGCTATGCTCTGTAAATGTTTTCTAATTGTAACTATTTTAAGGTAATGAATACTTTGACGGCGAAATGCATTGACCGTCTGTGACATCAATAAATCTGTCACTTAGGGCTACAATAAATCTTTTCTCTCAGGTAGGGTAATCCGCATCCTTGTAGGTAGGGTATCCAAGAATATTTAATTGAGAGCGATCGGACAATATTAATATCATTAAGTAGTTTACGATTGATACTCTAATTATAAATATGGCTGTACTTGAAAAAGGCAACATTTCGATTCATACCGAGAATATTTTCCCCATTATTAAGAAGTCTCTCTATACAGATCACGAAATCTTTTTACGGGAATTAATCTCTAATTCGGTTGATGCTATCTCGAAACTAAAAATGGCATCTCTTGCTGGCGAAACGCAGGCAGAAATTGGCGAGCCTAAAGTTAAGCTTACTGTAGATAAAAGCAAAAAGACTCTTTCCGTCTCTGATAATGGTATTGGCATGACGGTTGATGAAATTAAAAAATATATCAATCAGGTTGCTTTCTCTAGTGCGGAAGATTTTATTAAAAAGTATGAAAAAGATGCCAACGAGTTAATCGGTCACTTCGGTTTAGGTTTTTATTCTGCCTTTATGGTGGCAGAGAAAGTAGAGATCGACACTCTTTCCTATCAAGAAGGAGCAACTGCGGTACACTGGTCTTGTGATGGCTCACCAGAGTTTGAATTAACCGAAAGCGATCGCACTACTGTCGGTACAACTATTACTCTTACCCTACTCGACGATGAAGTAGAATACGCCGAACCCCAAAGAGTCAGACAGTTAGTTAAAACCTACTGTGACTTTATGCCTGTCAAGATTGTTCTGGATAACGAGCAGATCAATAAGCAAGACGCACTCTGGAAAAAATCCCCCCGCGATTTAACTGACGATGATTATCTAGAGTTTTATCGTTATCTCTATCCCTTCCAGGAAGATCCTTTACTCTGGGTGCATCTGAATACTGATTATCCTTTCTTGCTTAACGGTATTCTCTACTTCCCTAAACTCAAGCCAGACGTAGATTTTTCTAAGGGACAAATTCAGCTTTACTGTAATCAGGTATTTGTTAGTAAGCACTGTGAAGCGATTATTCCCGAATTTTTGATGCCTTTACAGGGAGTAATTGATAGTCCTGATATTCCTCTCAACGTCTCTCGGAGTGCCTTAACTAACGATCGCACTGTACGTCGTATTGCCGATTTTATCACTAAAAAGATTGGTAGTCGTCTCAAGTCTCTTTATGACGAGGATCGCAGTAAATATATCAGTTCTTGGTCGGATGTGGGTACTTTTGTTAAATATGGTGCCATTAGAGATGAGAAGTTTAAAAAGCAGGTAGAAGATCTCATTATCTATCGCACTACCTATCAGCCTGAGACAGCGCCAGTAGCAGAAGCACCCAAGGTAGAAGTGCAAACTGCGGGGGATGATGCATGGTCTAATGTTGATAACCAGCAAAATAATGCAGCAAGCGAACCCTATACTACCCTGCAAGAGTATTTAGCCAGAAACAAAGATAAACGGGAAAACCAGGTTTACTACTGTAGCGATCCTAGTACTCAGAATACTTTTGTTGAACTATACAAGAATCAAGGATTAGAAGTTTTATTCCTCGACTCTTTTATCGATGCGAATTACTTTATTCCATTTTTGGAAAGAGAATATTCTGAAGTGAAATTTGCGCGGGTTGATTCTGAACTAGACGATACTTTAGTCGAAGACGATAAAGCGCAAGAAATTGTTGACCCCACAACTAATAAAACTCGCAGTGAAATACTGAAAGAGCTATTTGAAAAGGCGCTCAATAAACCCAGAGTTAATATCAAAACTCAAGCTATTAAATCTGACAATCCTCAAGATACTCCTCCCGCGATGGTATTACTACCTGAAGCTATGAGAAGAATGCAGGAAATGGCAGCCTTGATGCAAGAAAAAACCATGGCATTCCCTGAAGATCATGTGCTGATGATTAATACAGCTCATCCTTTGATTCAAAACCTCTTAGATTTAAACAAAGGTACGATTATCCAAAGTGGTGATAATTCTAACTCGATGGTTAATTTAATGTGCAACTATATCTATGACCTAGCGTTAATGTCCCAAAAAGCCTTTGATGCTGAAGGAATGAAAGCATTTATCGAACGTTCTAATCAGGTATTGACTAACTTAACTAATAAGTAAGTCTTTAAAAAACTACAATTAACCAATTAACCATTGATATTATAAGAACGGGAATTAACCAGCCCGTTCTTTTTTATTATCTAACTAGATTATTTTGAATTGCTGACAAAATATTAAAATTGAGTAGCAGATAATTAAAGCACAAAATTTAAGATCATCAGTATTCAACTAAAGCTTATTATGTTTAATATTTAGATTAAATATACAAGTAATTTAATTTATACAACTATTTTAACTAAACACCTATGAGTAACAGCCTCTTTAATCTTGAGCGAGTTTAGTAAATAGTTAACCTCAGGTGGCTTAATGATCATATAATTACGATTAACATGCTTATGCAGTCAATATGCATGTTTTTTTAGAGCAAGTAAATATTTTTATAGTTAATATGGACATTCATAAACTTATTGACGTTGTTGATAAATTAAATACTAAATTAAGCGATTTAGAACAAATAGAGGCAGCGAAAAAACAAGTGATTGAAAATGTTAATCGTGATATAGCAAAATCGCGCCAGTTACTAGAAGATAAAGCTAGGGGATTAGAAAAAGTAGTCGAGAATAAATTAAATGAGTTGAAAAAGTTGGATGACGAGTTATTAAAGAGTCAAGCTTTGTTAGCTAAGATGAATAACACTCAAAATTCTAATCCTTCTAATACTGTTGATAGAAGCACTCAGCCAGGAAATAATCAGGCTACTACAAAATTAGATCATGAGCCAGAAACAAGCTCAAAAGGACGTAAATTAAGACCTGATATCATGAACAGTTCTCTGGAAGACTTTATTGCTCAAAAGTTCCAAGAAGAGTATAAAGTTAAATATCCTGAAAATGATAATTTTCGTCTGACGGATAAAGATTTTGAAACAGTATTATGCGCAATTAAAGAAAAAGCCAAACAATCTAACAATCTGCCTGAAATTATTGATGAGTATTTATCAAGTTATTCTCAGACTTTGCATAGTTCCCAGATTAAGCTGCTGGAACAAGAAAAAAGCCAATCCCTAGCAAAATAGTTTGGTAGCTTTGCTCAGTTTTAGGACAGAAAAAGTAATCTCAACCATAGATTTGCGATCGCTTTTACTGTTCATTACCCATTACTCATTACCCATTACTCATTACTCATTACTCATTACTCATTACCCATTACCCATTACCATTACTCATTACTCATTACTCATTACTCATTACTCATTACCCATTACCCATTACTCCGTTTCCCCCATATATAAACAAGCTTTATTTCTACCTTCGGCTTTTGCTTGATATAGTCCTTTGTCTGCCAAAGCAATCAGTAATTCAGGAGTTGATTCAGCAGAAGGAATTAGGCTATGGACTCCTAAACTAATAGTGACATATTTGCTCACTACGGATTCTTGGTGGGTGACGTGAAGATTTTTAACATTAACCGCAATTTTTTCGGCAATTTTTAATGCTTGTGGTGGATCGATGTTCGGTAAAATAATGCCAAATTCTTCTCCGCCATAACGAGCGACTAAACCAGGAATTGATTCCATGACGCATTCAATTGCTAGAGCTACCTGCTGTAAACAGTAGTCGCCGACAGGATGACCATAAGTATCGTTATAAAGCTTGAAGTAGTCGATATCGCAGAGGATTAAAGAGAGATAACTTGCTGACGGGGAAAGCTCTTGCCACTTTTGAATTAAATAATCGTTAAACCGACGACGATTAGCTACCTGGGTTAAACCATCAAGAACACTAAGCTGTTCTAATTCGCGGTTAGCTTGGCTGAGAGCCGCCTGCGCTTTTTGGCGATCGCAAATTTCATTATGGAGTTGAGATTCGACTAAATCAGCATGTTCAGTGGCATTTTCCAACACAATTTCCAGATCGATTTTTTCTGACTTCAGTTCATTTAATTCATGGCGTAGCTGTTCAATTTGAAATAATAATTGTTCCCTGGCTAATTCGTCGTCCATTAAAGAGCGATAACTAGCCGATTCAACTTTTAGTGGTTTAGCTAAATCGGCTGCAATTAAATTTTCTAAAATTGCTTTATCTAAAGGTTTTGATAGATAATACCCCTGACCATATTCACATTTAAGCGCCTTTAATCTAGTTAGTTGATTAACAGTTTCAATTCCTTCAGCAATGGTATCCATCCCTAAATTACGCGCGAGGGTAATAATTGCTCTAACAATACCTAATTTTTCAATATTATCACCAATACTATTAACAAAAGAGCGATCGATTTTGAGGGTGTCAAAAGGAAATTGATGTAAATAGCTTAATGACGAATAACCTGTGCCAAAATCATCTAAAGAAAATTCAATTCCTGAAGATTTAAGTTGTTTGAGGATTGCAATAGTTTGCTGTGTATCTTCAACTAAAGAGCTTTCAGTTATCTCTAATTTTAAGTTATTTGGATCTAACTTAGTTTCTGCTAAAATTTGTTCTACTTGATCGATAAAGTTAGGTAATGCTAACTGTTTACTCGAAATATTAACACTAACTTTCCAGTCCATTAAACTATCAAACTGCTGTTGCCAATTATACATTTGTAAACAGGCTTCTTTTAAGACCCAAAACCCCAAAGGAATAATCAATCCAGTTTGCTCTGCTAAAGGAATAAAATCTCCAGGAGAAACTAAACCTTTATCGGGATGTTGCCAACGAACTAACACTTCAAAACCTTTAATCTTATTAGTAATTAAAGAAATAATTGGTTGGTAGTGAAGAATAAACTCTTCTCTTTTGATCGCATTTCTGAGATCATTTTCAAGCTGTAATAAAGTTAGAGCTTCCCCTCGCATTGACTGACTAAAAATTTCATAAGGCAGTCTATTTTGTCTTTTAGCATTAGATAGTGCTAACTCTGCATCACGAAGTAAGTTTTCTGGTTGATCGTATTGGCGATCGCCTACGGCAATCCCAATATTAGCCTCAATAAAAACCTCGTATCCTCCCAGATTAAAAGTTACTGATAGCTCGCGATATATCCTGTCGGCAACATTGGTAGCATAGTTTAAATGTTCAATATTACTTAAGAGAATCACAAATTCATCATTACCCATCCGAGCAATAAAATCGTGCGCTCGCAAACAAGTCTGTAGCCGTTGAGCGATCGCAACCAATAGGCGATCGCCAATAATTCTACCTAAGCTACTATTAATTACTTTAAAGCGATTAACATCGACAAATAATACCGCAAAATTATAATCTGGCTTACTATTACAAAAGCTAATTTCTTGTTCAATATGTTGCAACAATAAATCATGACTAGGTAGCCCAGTTAAGCGATCGTAGCTAATAGTTTGTTGAGGAGATTTTAAAGGCAAAATATCATCTTTATTCAGACGCTTAGGTCTAATTTTGGGTTCACGAATAGCTAAAGATTTATGCTGATTTAATTCTTGCCAAAATGTATCGGATACCTTTTGCTGTTGCAGAATAACGGCTACTTGTAATTTTGATTCATCAGGAGCAGCTAGTTTCAAAGGTAACTTCTGGAGCTTACAGACAATTGGTTGAGATAATCCAGCCTTAACTCGATCTCGAATCCAATCCGCCAGTAAAGAAATATTAGAGCGGTCTCTAAATATTTGTTCTGCTGCTTGATTTAAAAACAAACAGTTATTGTGAGCGTCAAAAATAATTGTTGACTCGCGTAAATTGTCGATTGTGAGGCTTGAACTTGAGGATAAACTAGCTGCTTTTAATTGAGCTACTTTTCCTACTTTGAACTGCATTTCGTAAAACATCTAATCAACTATAACTATTAGCTAACGCTTATTTTCTATTTTGGCAAGCCAATTAAATTTTCAAGATATTAGTTTGCTGAGATTAAAATAAAATAAAACTAAAATACCTATTCTAATTTAATAATCTAGTATTCATAAAATAGTATTCATAAAATTAAAAGTTAAATTGTTCAATGACAGTAACATAGATCAAATCCAGTACCGTCTTCGCTCAAGTAAAGCTAATTGTCAATATTTTGGATTAAATCTGGGCAATATAGATAAATAACGGCATTGCATCCTCTTTTAGCTTTAATTAATTTTACGTTTTATGTTTACCGATAGTAACTCACCGTTATCTCAACTATTTCAGCTGCGTCAAGAATTAGGCATACCGATCAATGCAATCATCGGCTATAGCGAAATGATCATTGAAGAAATTGCCGAGATTAATCAAGATGTAACATATCTTCCAGAACTAGAGCAAATTAGAGCCTGTGGCGTGGAGTTATTAGCTTCAGTCAACATTTTCTTCGATCCGACCAGATTAACCAAAGATTGGCAAGATCTACAGCAAATCATTAGCAATCCTCAATTACAAACTCAGTTGGCGAAACCAACCCAAGTGGTCATAGATCGCAGTCAGCAATTAATTTCATTGGTAGACAAAAATTTTCTGCTTGAGGTAAGGCAGATTAATCGTGCAGCTAACCAGCTATTACAGGAGATTCCAAGATTAATTGAGGTTACCATTTCAGACAGAGAAATTCTAGAGGATACTGCTCTAGCTCTTAGTACTAACGTTCTGGCAAACAGATTTCCCTCAGATAAATATCAACTATCACAAGCCAGAGGCTACACGGTTTTGGTGGTGGACGATAGTGCCATTAATCGAGAAATTTTAGCCGATCAGGTGAAGGCGGAAGGTTATCAGACTGCAACAGCAAAAGATGGCAAGCAAGCTATACAGATGATTCAAACAGGGTCTTTTGATTTAATTCTGCTGGATATTATCATGCCTGAAATCGATGGTTATCAGGTTTTAAAATGGATTCGTCATAGTCCTTGGAAACATATTCCAACTATTATGATTTCGGCGCTAGAGCAAACGGATAGCGTTGTTAAATGTATTGAAATGGGAGCAGAAGATTATCTCACCAAACCTTTTAACTCCACATTATTAAAAGCTAGATTAGGAGCCTGTTTAGAACAAAAAAGATTGCGAGATTTAGAATCAATCTACATGAGGCAATTAGCCCAAGCTAACCAAAAAATCAGTCAGTTCAATAATTGTTTGCAGGTTGAAAATACTCGTCTTAGTAGCGAATTAGAAGTAACTCAAAGACTACAACAAATGTTGTTACCTAAAGAAAAAGAGCTGCATCAAATAGAGGCTTTAGAAATTGCTGGCTTTAGCGAGGCTGCTGCTGAAATTGGCGGAGACTACTATGATGTAGTGCAACATCAGGGACGAATTATTATTGGCATTGGTGATGTTTCAGGACATGGATTAGAAAGTGGTGTTTTGATGCTGATGGTACAGACAGCAATTCGTACTCTAATTGAGAATAACGAAACTGATCCCAAGCGTCTATTTGAGGTACTCAACCGCACAATTTATAAAAATGTTCAGCGTTTAAACTCTGATAAAAATATCTCATTGTCTCTAGTCGATTACTACGAAGGCATTTTGAGTATTAGTGGTCAACACGAAGAAATTTTGCTGGTACGACAAGGCGAAATCGAGAGAATCGATACGGTGGATTTAGGATTTCCCCTGGGTTTAGCAGAAAGCATTGAAGATTTTGTGTTTGAAACTAAAATCCCCTTAGCTCAGTCCGAAGTAGCCGTACTATATACCGATGGTATTACAGAGGCAGAAAACTCTCAAGGAAGCCATTATGGTTTAAACCAATTATGTGCTGTAGTGCAGCAAAATTGGCAGCGATCAGCCCAAGATATCCGTCAGGCGGTTATTCAAGACTTGCGATCGCATATTGGAATTGAGCAGGTTTATGACGATATTACCTTAGTGGTCTTGAAACGAAAATAAGATTAGTAACTAGTTTCTATGAATACCAACAACTTTGCTTTTGAGCAAACCATGGGGGACTTTCGGCAAAATTTGCCTCCTAGTAAAGAATATTTGCTCCTCAGTTTTTCCCCTAGTTCGATTCCCCTGCAACAACGATGGCGCAATAACTGTCTGTCGGCGGATTTTCTAGCCAATTACCTCAGTACTTTTTTTCTGGGTGACGACGATCAACAGCCAGATACCACCAAGCAAGCAGAGGTTAAAAGTGCGGTAAGCTATATTGCCAATGAACTGTTAGAAAATGGCATGAAATACTGCGTTAAAACAGCCTCTTTTCCCATTAGCATTCAAATCCATCTAACTCCTAACGCGATTATCTTACAGCTAACGAATAGCATTACCATCAAACAAACCAAGCGCTTTCAACAACAGATTAACAAATTACTGGATGGTAATCCCAGTGAAATGTATTTGGCACAACTAGAGCAGAACGCCCTTGAAGAAAACCATAAATTCTCAAATTTGGGCTTACTAACTATGCTACACGACTACGATGCTAGCATTGGCTGGCATTTTGAGCCATTGGTTAATAATTCTACTGCAATAAGTGTGACGACAATGGTACAGCTATTAATTTGATTTAGATTTTTTCAAGGTTAAGATAGCTGAACAAAGAAAGTTGCTTTTTTTGACCATAGCTAATTTTGAGACATAGCAAAATATTCATTTTTTGAGACGGACGATTATGGAGATTAGAAGCAAAAACTACAGCGTCATCTACGATCAAACATCCCATCAGATTACTTTTGACGGTTCTCTGCGACTTAACGGGAGTGGCGAATACGCTTCAATTTCCGATCTACTGAATCAAGTTGCTCAACAAGAACCTGAAAAAATCGTCTTAGACCTAACTCAACTCAATTTTCTCAATAGTTCAGGAATCAGCATTTTATCCAGATTCGTCATTAATGTACGTAAACGCCAAAATATTCAAATGATTGTGATCGGCGCTCAAAAGAATCCTTGGCAGAGTAAATCCCTCAAGAATTTACAACGATTAATGCCTTCATTACAATTGGAATTGGAATAAGTAAGTAGGTGCTGGCAATTAATTATGAGCTATAAAACCTGAGAAGTGAGTGAAAAAATCCTGGCATTATTAAGAGTAAAATAGACAAAAACTGCCAGATTGTTGGTAATTTAAACTTAATTCACACAAAAAAACAATCGCTAATAAAATTAAAGTTATTTTTAAACAACAATTGTAATCAAAATACTCGATAAATCAAAATAGTAATATTTAAAATTTTGAGCAACAAAAAATAAACAAAAGATATTCATAAATTACACTTTTTTGACCAAGCAGCAGCGATCGCTTTTACTGTTCATTACCCATTACTGCGATAAATTAATGTGTCTACTCAATCAAAAACTGCTTTAAATCTATGGGGATGAAAAAAGTTGCCGCTTTAGGGCTAGATGTAGGTAGGAAGCGAATGGGAGTGGCAGGCTGCGACGGTACTGGTCTAATTGCCACAGGTTTAACTACAATTAGGCGAACGAATTGGGCAGAAGACATTCGGCAGTTAAAAGAGATTGTGGCAGAAAGAGAAATCGAGATCTTAGTAATTGGTTTACCCTACAGGCTCGACGGAACATTAGGCTCTCAGGCAAAACAGGTGCAGAAATTTGCCGAACGAATTTCCCGAATTCTACAGCTACCTTTTGACTATGTAGATGAGCGTTTAACCTCTGTTGAAGCAGAAGAACAGCTAAAAGCTCAAAAACAATTTTCTACCCGCAATAAGGGGGCAATCGATCGCCGTGCAGCAGCTATCATTCTACAGCAGTGGCTGGATGCACGACGTTTTGAAAGAGTGGAAAACTAGATTGGCATCGCATCAGATATATTAAGCTTGGCGATTGGTTTTTCGATCAAGCAGTGCCAGTGACAGGTAAATAAATCAGGCTGCTGTGTCTTTAGAGTAATTAGAGCTGGTGCAGCAGGAAAAGGCCATAGTCGATCAAAAACAATTTCGCCATTATGGAAGCTAAATTGCAATAAATAGGTTGCGGGGGTTGCTGATAAAGAATCTAGTAACTCCTCTGCTAGACCATGGAGAGATTTCTGCTGGCGCTGGGGTATAGCCACGGGGTGTTCATAGGAGTTAGGCATCGAGCCTTCGCCAATTACCTCACCAAATAGCGGTTTATCAGTTAAGACAATTGGCAGCCAAAGATGACCCAACCAAGAATCGCCAACGCTAGTTTTGAATCCAAGATTCTTTTCTACCCAGCGTCTTCGAGCATTAATATCTTTGCAGGCAGAATAAATTCTTCTTTGGGGAAACTCAAAATAGTCTGGTAACTGAATTGTCAGAGGACAGTAAATTGTATCGGTGATTCTGTCTTTTTTAATCGCTTTAGAATTTTTTGACCATAAAGTAGCAGCAGATACTATTTCTACTATTCTAGATGGTGAGGTTTCTAAAATATTACGCTGTAAAGCTTCGACCATTTTTTGAGTTACAGGCGACGCTGAGATCATTTGACCTTGATCGCTAACTTCAGCGTTAATAATAATTACAACTTTTTCCATTCCCCTTCCGTTATGAGATTTTGTCATAGCTGTTGTAAGTCGAACAATATTTTTCCCTGATTTGAATGCTTAAATGCTGAGTCGTTGATTTAGTGAAGTCTGTTATGCGAAAAAATAGTCCGTAATGTTAATGGGCATAGTTGAATTGTGAATCATTTGGCAGTTAATGCTGCCCGTGATGGGAACAGAAAAGTTCAGATGCTACTAAAATATATTAGCTGAAAACCCTGGTGATGCTGTATTTGCGTTAACTACTTGAGAATAATTATTTCCCTGAGTCAAGGTCTGGCTTTAGGCAGTATTTATCATAATCGCTTTGCTACTAGATTTTCAAGACAATCGGTAAATAAGTTAATAATTCAACAACTTAAACATTAAGATAACAAATTAACCGAATAGTAATGATTTAGCTACTCTAAACTAGAAGAAAACATAACTGGCTAGTTTATGGAACTATTAGAGTATCAAGCTAAAGAATTATTTAGAATAGTTGGGATTCCTATTTTACCTTCTTTAACTATCCGAGATGCCAGAAAAATTAAGCAGCTACAAATCCCCTATCCCGTAGTTTTGAAGTCTCAAGTTCGCTCTGGAGGGCGAGGTAAAGCTGGTGGAGTAAAGTTTGTGGCGAATACTATTGATGCGATCGCTGCTGCTCGGAGTATATTTAATCTGTCTATTTTGGGGGAATATCCCGAAGTAGTTTTGGCAGAGGCACACTACAACACTGAAAGAGAGTTATTTTTGGCAATAGTGCTTGATTATGACCTACGATGTCCTGTACTGCTAGGTTCAGCCTGGGGAGGCATGAACACTGATTCCTTGTTGGCAAATCTACAGCAAGTTGCGATTACTGAAGATTTTACGCTGTTTTATGCTCGCCATTTGGCTGCTCGTATGGGTCTATCGGGAAATTTGATTTGTTCAGTTAGCGAGATTATTGCCAAGATGTATCGTTTGTTTAAAGAGCAAGACCTAGATCTGATCGAAATTAATCCTTTGGGAGTTAATGCCCAAGGTGAGTTGATGGCTTTAGATGGCAAAATCAAGATTAATGACCATGCTTTAGCTCGACAGCCAATCGCTGTAACCTTGAATTTTTCAGCACAACAACGAGAAAGTATTCACCAGAGTAATTGGCAAACTCAGAGAAATTTTAGCCAGGTTAGCTGGCGTTGGCTTGATTGGCAGCACCAGAATGGACAAGTAGCGATGATTTGTAGTAGTTTTGATTCTGCTGTATTAACCCGAGAGTTGTTAGCCCAAAATAAAGTTGTTCCCGCTTGCAGTGCTTTAATTGAGAATAGTTTAGCCACCGAGATAGATAATCTCCAGCTTTATCGAGAGCAGTTACTCAGTATTTTGCAGGAAATAAAGTCTTGGGCAGGAATTAAGGTGATTATCTTGAATATTTGGGACACAGAAGCCGTAAACCGCGAAATTGTGCAAACTGTTGTTAATTATTGCCAGGTGTTACAGGAAGTTGCTGGATCGACCCCTAAAGAACAAATTCAAGTTAAGGAAGAGATAAAGCAGTCTGGGTCGAGTGTTCCTTATTTTGTCTTGCGTTTGCTAAATCACACTAGTCTTAAAGATTTACCCCTCTGTGAGCAGATTTATTTATCTAGCAGTTTAGAGGAAAGTATTAATCAGACGATCGCCGTAGTTAAATCTAGTTAAAGTAATTTTGCGCTCAGATTTTGTTCTGCTATTCAATCCATCTCTCACTGTATTTATTCTCTCTATGAATTGGTCTCATCCCAACAAGGTTATTATTCAAGGAATTACTGACGATCGAGCAATTTTTTGCGCTCTGCACATGAAGGCTTTGGGGACAGACGTTGTCGCTGGAGTTAGCCCTGGTAAGGGAGGTACTACAGTAGAAGGTGTGCCTGTTTTTGACCTAGTTGAACAAGTACAGACAGAGATTGGAGAAATCGAGCTAAGCTTAATTTTTGTTGACCCCTATCAGGTGCTTGATGCTGCCAAAGAAGCGATCGCTGCTGGTATTCGCCAAATTATTATTTTTACCCCCAGAGTTCCTCCTCAAGATACGATTGAATTGATTAGATGCGCCCAAAAAACTAATACTTTGATTTTAGGCCCTGGAAGTCATGGAATCATTATTCCGCAAAAAGTCTGCTTAGGTAATTTACAGCCTCAGTTTTATCAACCAGGAACAGTAGGCTTAATTACTTCTAGTCGGCATTTTGGCTATGAAGTGGCGGCTGAATTAAATGCAGCTAAGTTAGGTCAGTCGATGATTGTGAGCGTGGGTAATGACCGTATTATTGGCTCTGATTTAGCTTACTGGCTGGCAGCTCTTAACCAGGATTCTAACACCAAAGCAATTGTGGCTATAGGACAGAGGGTTAATCAGATTAACTCGATTATTGCCTACAGCAAAGATCGCGGTTACGATAAGCCGATAGTCGTCTACTTCGCAGGCTTAAAAGCTCCCCAGACCAAAGTTTATCGTGATGCTCTGACCATCATTAGTAATCAGTTATCAGCTTCCGTTCCTGTGGTTAATCGCGATCGCCAAACCGCTGCTCAGTTACGCAAAATTGGGCTGAAAATAGCCAAAAAACCCAGCGAAATTCCCCCGATTATTCAAAAAGCTCTAGCTAGAGAGAGCAGTTAAAACATCAGGCATTTAAATAAATCATGCAGCTTGGAACTAAAGTTTTAATAAAATGTTTTTTATCGGCGAAAATTTTAGTAAAACACTTAATATACGGTAAAATCTGAACATTAAAACCACCTCTGACATGTCTAACATCAACACAATTAGTATTGCCATTATTGGCTGCGGTTTTGTAGCAGATTATTATTTAACCACCTTAAAAAACTATCCAGAACTCAAAATAACGGGAGTTTACGATTTAGATTTAGCTAGAAGTCAAGATTTTGCTCAACATTACGGAGTGGATATCTATCAATCCCTAGATGAACTATTAAGCGATCGCCAAGTTCAGTTAGTTGTAAATCTGACCAATCCGAAAAGCCATTTTGAAATTAATTTAGCCTGTCTATTAGCAGACAAGCACGTTTATTCGGAAAAACCGCTGGCAATGAAGCTAGAGGAGGCAGAAAAACTAGTGGCACTCGCCGAACAAAAAGGGCTGCATCTGTCATCAGCACCCTGTAGTCTTCTGGGGGAAACGGCACAAACCATCTGGAAAGCATTACGCGAAGAGACAATCGGCAAAGTTTATGTCGTTTATAGTGAAATGGATGATGGTTTAGTCCATAAAATGCCTTATCAAGCATGGGTTAGTCAATCAGGTACACCCTGGCCATATAAAGATGAATTTGAAGTAGGCTGTACCTTAGAACACGCAGGATATTATCTTTCTTGGTTTCCTGCTTTTTTTGGGCGCGCAGAGAGCGTGACAGGCTTTAGTTCTACCTTAGTTGAAGACAAAAAGACGGAGATTCCCTTAGATCATAATGCTCCCGATTTTTCTGTCGCCTGCATCAAATTTGCCTCGGGAGTAGTAGTTCGATTGACCTGTAGTATTGTGGCAGCCCACGATCATTCTTTAAGAATATTTGGCGATCGCGGTATTTTGAGTACCCCCGACTCCTGGTTTTATAATGCTCCTGTCCATATCAGAAGGCGGTTTAAGATCAGAAGAAAAATGATCGTCAGTCCGATTAAACAAAAATATCCTTTGATGGGTACTAAAACAAAATATAGCTACCGTGGCGCTTTTCAGATGGATTTTGCCCGTGGTATTGCTGAAATTGCTGATGCTATCAGAGAAGATCGTCCCTGTCGTCTTTCGGCGAGATATTCTCTCCACGTAAATGAATTAGTATTAGCAATTCATCATGCAACGGAAAGTAATTCCACCTATCAGGTTAAGTCTACTTTTGAACCAATTAAGCCAATGTCATGGGCGATGTAACTAGCAATTAGTTTTTTTTAAATATGTCATCACAACCTATTCGCTGGGGAATTATCGGCACAGGATTTATAGCGGGCGAATTTGCTAAAGGATTAAAATCAGTTCCCCAAGCTCAACTAATCGGGGTTGCTTCTCGAAAAGCTGCCAATGCGCAAACGTTTAGCCAAGTATTTGGCATCCCGCGTTTTTATCATAGCTGTGAAGAATTGGTGCAAGATCCCGATATCGATGTTGTCTACATTGGCACCCCTAATTATACTCACAAAGATCTGAGTATTTTGTGTTTAGAAGCAGGAAAACCAATTCTGTGCGAAAAACCTTTTACTGTTAATGCTGCTCAAGCTCAGGAAGTAATTGAAGTCGCCCGTCGCCAACAGTTATTCTGCATGGAGGCGATGTGGATGCGCTTTATGCCTTTGGTTCAACAGGTAAAAACCATGATTGAACAGGGAGAAATCGGTCAGGTGAGAATGCTCACGGCAGACTTTGGTTATGTCGTTAACGCTAACAGCAGTAGCCACCTTAATACTTTAGAGCAAGGAGGAGGAGTGTTACTCGATCGCGGTATTTATGGGCTTTCTCTGGCGTATTATCTTTTGGGTGAACCATCTGGTATCCAGACTCAGGCAAATCTTCTAGATACAGGAGTAGATGAACAATCTGCGGTGCTGTTAAATTATGCTCAAGGGGCATTAGCCGTTTTAGCTCAATCTCTTGGGACAGAAAGCTCTAATCAAGCCACGATCATGGGTAGTAAGGGGAGAATTACTCTAGACAGACTGTTTATTATGCCCGAAAAAATTTCCGTCACTAAGTTTCCTGAAGCTACAACTAATTCTTTTGCCTCTCCTTTAACACCTCCTAGCAGTAAACAAAAGCTGATGGCGAAAGTTAAGCAAAACTCTCTAGTTAGACGAGTCTATCTTTCCCTGGCGAGTTTATTAAACTCACGAGCAACTACAGTTAAACCTTTGGTAGGAAATGGCTATAACTACGAAGCAGCAGAAGTAGTTAGATGTCTGCAAAACGGCGAGCTAGAAAGTAAGGTTATGCCTTTAGACGAAACATTAAAGATTATGGCAACTATGGATCAGATTCGCAGTCAGTGGTCTAAATAACCTGAGTTTGTATTCAACAGTGAGTCCTAAAGGATTAGCTCGCAAGCTCGCGTCACAATGAGCAATGATCATTGAAAAAAGAGGTCTTAAACCTGATTAATCCTACTTCTACATAACTATTAAAATATATAATTTGTTACTGAAATTTTGCCAATTTAATTCAATTTAATTATTCGCTCATCCGCCAGATATACACGGCAAAACAAAATAATATTTACTTAACAATAATGTATGTGAAAAGACTTATTTTTTAAGAGAAAATTTGGCAATCCGTTGAATTTATTAGATTAATTTATCAGACTAAAGATTGATTGATTCTCTAAACGAAAAGAATAAGCTTATCTCAAGATTGAAAAACAATCGCAAATCTTTATTCATATCTGGAGATATATAGTAATGAAACTTTCACATTTATACAAACTTTCAGGCGCGGGCTTGCTGGCGCTTAGTTTGGCAGTTATTCCTTTTAGTGCTTTAGCACAGGGACAGACAGAAACAGATTCAACTGAGGTTGTTACAACTGAAGATGATAATTCTGAATGGGGATGGTTAGGCCTACTTGGTTTGTTGGGGTTAGCTGGGCTTGCTGGCAAGAATAAGCATCGCGATAATAGTACTCATCGTGAGGTTGGAACTGCCCAACCTTTTCCTGATACGCCTTCTCGTCGTATCGATTGATAATGCTTGCCGCTCAAGTAAAAATCAAAAATTTGGGCGCAATTAACATTTGTTCTACATTTGCTTTAGTTTCGTCCAAATAGTTCCGTCTGTAAGGAACATAATCTATATCTGCAATATATAAGCTGTATATGTCAATTTTAACGCTTTAATGACTTTCTTTAACATTGACGATGCTGAGCAAGCCCAGCTTAATCGCTATTAATTATTTATCTATTGTTAATTTCAAATATATTATTAAATAATTCAAAAACGAGATATCCTAACATAAAGCAAGAAAGTCAGTGAAGCATAGATAAAAGCGGTGTTAGACCTCAAACTAATCAGAAATAATCCCCAACAAGTTCAAGAATTGATCGATCGTCGCCACGGTAATTATGATCTTCAACCCATCGTCAAATTAGACCAGGCTTCACGAGAACTGGAAACTAGCCGTAGTCAACTCAGCGCTAGGGGGAACGAAATTGGCAAACTGATTGGTCAAAAAATTGCTCAGGGCAGCAACCCTCAAGGAGAAGAAATTGCCCAGTTGAAGACAGAAGGAAATGAGATTAAAACAAAATTAAGTGAACTAGAACCTCAAGAAAAAGAATTAAAAGCCAAGATTGAAGTCTTGCTATTAGAATTACCCAACCTACCTGATGAATCAACTCCCCTAGGGAAAGGAGAAGAAGAAAACGTAGAAATTAAACGTTGGGGAGATCAATATATTACCGAAAATAAAAATGTCTTGCCCCACTGGGAAATTGGCGAGCAACTTGGTATTCTTGACTTTAAACGGGCGGTAAAAGTAGCTCAAAGTCGTTTTGTAAATTTAGTTGGTGCGGGGGCAGCTTTAGAAAGGGCTTTAATTAGCTTTATGCTAGATACTCAAATCGCAGCTGGATATGTGGAGGTAATGCCTCCTGTCTTGGTTAATAGCATTTCTCTCCAGGGTACAAGCCAGCTACCTAAGTTTGCTGAAGATAGTTTTCAATGCAGCAACGATGATTTGTGGCTAACACCAACGGCTGAAGTGCCTGTAACCAACCTCTATCGAGATGAAATTCTGGAAGATACGGAACTCCCAATTCGCCATTGCGCTTATACTCCCTGTTTTAGAAGAGAAGCAGGTAGTGCAGGCAGAGATAGCAGGGGTTTAATTAGACTGCATCAGTTTAATAAGGTGGAGTTGGTAAAAATAGTTACACCTGAAACCTCTGATGCCGAACACCAGGCTTTAGTAGAGAATGCTGAAGCAATTCTGCAAGCGTTAAAACTGCCCTATCGCGTATTGGAACTTTGTACAGGAGATATTGGTTTTGGGGCAGCAAAATGTTACGACTTAGAAGTTTGGTTGCCTGCTGCTGGAATGTATCGAGAAATTTCTAGCTGTTCTAACTTTCGTGACTTTCAAGCACGTCGAGCAAATATTCGCTTTAAACAGGCAGGACAAAAAGGGACCCAGTATGTTCATACTTTAAACGGTTCGGGGTTAGCGATCGGTCGCACTATGGCGGCAGTTTTAGAGAACTATCAGCAACTAGATGGTACTGTGAGAATTCCTGATGTGCTTCAACCCTATTTAAAACGAGAAGTTTTATAATCCACATTCGATCGCATGGCTTTTTAATTAGTTAACCTAAAATCTCAACTATCTAAGCTATTAGTCAGCAAATGATCATAAATAATTGATTGCGAACTAATGTAAGCTAAATTAATTCGCATTTCTTGGTGTTTGAGTTAAAATTATGCTTAAAATAAGCGCTTGTTTTAAGCATAGTAATTATTTAGTACTAAAATAGCCAATTATTGACAATAATTCTCTATGAAGAGATTTTCCGACAAAAATAAAGATTAGATGAAATTTAGGACATTGCCCTTAAAATTTATAAAATAGCTGGGGTAAATACTGACCTTTTTGTATTGTAGATTCTCAATATCAGTTGATTGACTTAAGTAAAATTGTTTATATATCTTTTTAACTAGCTAATGTTCAAGCTATTGCAAAATTTTTTTCACAGCGAAACTAAGCCAACAGAGACGGCGATCGTCAAGTCCGATGACTCGGATTGGGAGGCACAAATTGCTCAAGCAGATGTTTTCTGGGAACAAGGAAAATTAAACGAAGCCCTGGCAATCTATGATTTAGCAATTGAACAAAATCCTAACTTACCCGAAATTAAGCAGCGTTTAGCAGGGCGGATTAAACAGCAAGCAGATCTTGCCGTCGCTTACCAAAGATTAGCTATGGGTTTGAAAAAACAAGGAAAAATTGAGCAAGCCGCTAATTACTATCGTCAAGCAATTAATCTTAAAGCTTTGGCAGGAAATACTAAAAATCAATTATTGCGTTCCAATGTTGTTCCTGTCAAAAAATCGCCCATTCCTCTTGCTAATTTAAAAGAAGCGGCTTTTTCTTTTCAACCCTTAACTAATAATTTTGCGATCGCCAAGGTAACTTCAGCACCGCCAGTCTCACCCAACCTGAAGCCAGAATTTGACCCTACTCCCAATTTTTCGCCTCGGATCAAAGCAGTTAATCCTCAGCAGGCAAAACAAATAGACTGGGAAACGGCTCAGGTATACTTTCAAAAGGCATTAGAGCATCTGGAAAAACAGGAATGGGAACAGTCAGCACTAGCCTGTAAAAAAGCCACGCAAATCATGCCTAAGATGGCAGAAGCCTATAAGATTTGGGGTAATGCTCTCCAAAGAATGGGTCAAACTGGACAGGCAATGGCTTGTTACGCTAAAGCAGTAGAGCTTAAACCCAACTTAGCGGAAGTCTATGCGGGAATTGCTGATATTTATGCTCAACAATTAAAATGGCAGCAGGCAATTAAGCATTATCAAAAGGCGATTATTATCAAGCCAAGTGTGAAAATATATCGTAAACTTGCAGCAATCTGGCAAGAAGTAGATGAAGCTGAAAAAGCAGAGTTTAGTCTTTATCAGGCTACAGAACTGGAGTTAGCTGAAAGCTTAAGTAGCAAAAAATCTTTAGATTTAGAATTAGCGGCAATTGACCACAATAATATCGAAGATGCTGTCAAAGCTTATTGTCGAGTAGCAAAAAAGTTAGAGCAGAATAATCAGTGGCAAAAGGCTTCATTATACTATCGGCAGGCTATTAGCTTAAGTATGTCCCGTCCTGTTCTAGCGCCATCAAAATCAGCCCAAAATCAGCCAGAGTTATCTCGGATTTTGCAGTCGCAGTCTCCCACAAAAGATACTATAAGCCAGTTGGATAAAGCAATTCAACGTTATTATAAGCAAGCAAAGTTGCAGCCCAATTCTCCTAAAGTTTATACAGATCTGGGTAATCTTTATGCCAAGAAGAATAATTTTGCCGAAGCGATCGCCTGCTATCGTCAAGCTATTAAGTTAAACCGTCAATATCCTAACGCACACCTGAGTTTGGCAAGAACCTTATTCAAGGCAGGAAAGCAGCAAGAATTTGTCAAAGAGATGCAGCTAGCTTTGGCTTTACAGCCTAATATTGGTACGGCAATGGATCGTTTTCATCTGGCAGATGCCTTAGTTGAGCAAAATCAAGAACAACAAGCAATTGGTTTTTATCATCAAGCGGTAACTCTCGATCCTACGTTTTCTCCTTCGTATCATCGTTTAAGCGACATTTTAAGTAGACAAGGGAAACACGATCGGGCGATCGCTGTTTTAGAACAGGGAATTCAGCAAAATCCACAAAATCCCGAATCCTATTATTTCTTGGCGCATCAATGGGAACAGTTGGAAGAATGGAACAATGCCGTTAAATCTTACAGTCGAGTATTAGAAATAGAGCCGAAATATCCCGAAGCATCGAAAAAATTAAATCATGCTCTGGCACAGAAACTTAAGCTTAACTTTCAAGCGCAAAGCAAATCTAACAATTAAGTAGGTGGGTGTAATTAAATTGAAAATGAGGTTAGGGAGTAACAAGTAACAAGTAACGAGTAATATGCGGAGCGGTATGCTAAAGCCCTAAAGGACTAACTTCGTGTCGCATTTGCGGAGCTTATCCTTTAGGACTAGTAACAAATAGCTCTAAGGGTAGGGGTTTGATCAATTATTTTGCCTACCTACTTAGTTCTGGGAACGTTATGCGCGTAAGTTTCCTAGATAAGAATTGATAATTGCTGAATCTTGACTCAACTTGTCTGGTGTTCCTGTTTGGATGATTTTTCCTGTTTCTAGGATATAGAGGCGATGGGCAACGGAAAAAGCTAATTGAGCCATTTGATCTACCAACAAGATCGAAATCCCTTCTTTACATAGTGACGCTAGAGTGGCGTAAAGAGAGACAACTAACTGAGGCGCTAGTCCTAGAGAAGGCTCGTCTAGGAGCAAAACTTGTGGTTTAGCCATTAATCCTCTAGCGATCGCCAGCATTTGTTGTTCACCTCCTGAAAGTAGCCCAGCCTGTTGATTACGCAGTGTTTTTAAAGCGGGAAAACGCTCCAGCATCATGTCTATATCTTTGCCTATTTGAGTATCTTGTCGCTGAAATGCCCCTAAGCGCAGGTTATCCATCACTGATAATTGGGTAAATACTTGTCTGCCTTCAGGAATTAGGACAACACCTTGATTGGCTAGTTGTTGCGGTAATAGTTTAGTCAAATTCTCGCCGCGAAACAACACTCGTCCCGATCGCGCCTTTACTAATTGAGCAATACTTTTCAGTAGAGTAGTTTTCCCCGCATCATTCGCCCCGACGACTGCAACTAATTCTCCCTGACAAACTTCTAAAGATACGGCTTGTAATACCTGAAGTTGACCATATCCTGCTGTCAGGTTTTCAACCGCTAAAATTGGGGTTGTCGAGTTGCTGAAGGGAGGATCGATCTGATTCTGGGTAACTCCTAAATAAGCCTCTAAAACCCGTTGATTGTTTCTCACCTTCATCGGGGTGTCGTCACAAATGACTCTACCGCGATCGAGAACGACGATGCGATCGCTGATTTCCATGACTAAATTGATGTCATGTTCGATCACAATTACTTTGATGCCTGAATTCGCTAAACAACGTAACAGTCTGGCTAAGCGATCTTTCTGTTGTTCTCCTAATCCTGCTGCTGGCTCGTCTAACAAGATTATCTGAGGACTTGTGGCTAAAGCACGGGCAATTTCGACTAAACGGCGATCGCCAAACGCTAAACTGTCAGCACGGGCATGAATGTTATCTTGATAGCCCACAAAAGCGAGTAGTTCAATTAATTTAGTTTCTAGAGGTGGTTTGGTTTTTTGCTCCCTACCCAGTAAAGCTGTCAGGATATTACCCAAGCGATCGCCAGTATAGCCAACTTTTAAATTATCTAATACCGAAAGAGAATCAAATAGGCGAGTAGTTTGAAAGGTACGACTTAAACCCGCACGCACAATTTCTAGACTATTTTTACCTGTTAAATCGAGCTGTCCCAAATAAACGCTACCAGATTCAGCAGTATAAAAACCCGCTAAAAGATTGAGCAAGGTAGTTTTACCCGCACCATTGGGGCCAATGATCGAAGTTATCGTTCCCGATTGAGCTATAAAATCGACATTGTTGACAGCTTTGACACCGCCAAAACTAATGGTTATTTGTTCTACTTTCAGGGGTAAATCGGTTTGATTTTTAACTCCCAATGGCAAATTATTCCCAGATATTGCTGGTGGATAGATGGCATCGGCGCGATCGAGACGTTCGATCAAAAAGCTGACTACTGAGGGTTTCGGCAATTACTACTGGCAGTAATAAAGGTGCGTCGTCATCAAGAAAGTCAAGGTGAAAATCAACATCGCAATCAAACTCTTGAGCTAAATCGAAAACAAGACGAATATTTTCTTCTGGCTCAGGATCGACATAGGGAGCAGAGCCGATCGCATCTCCTCCCATCGCCAGCGCTTTTCTGAGTAAATCTATTGTCCCTGGCTGATTGGTAATTCCTTCTTGCGCAAATACTGCTAATTGTAAAGTTAGACCCCAGGCGTATTCTGCTTTTAAAGGCAATAATGCTGCCATAGATTTTAGCTGTACGATCGGATCTACTTCGACATGGGTGCGCATAGATGTAGTACCAAAGGCGATCGCTTTTTCGATTACCCTTCTGGCTCTTGATTGAATATCGGACTGGGTATACTCTTGCTTTGCCTGAAGAGTTTTTTGCAGCGCTTCGGTAAAAGTCCCCTCTACCGCAGGATAGCGATCGAGTAACAAAGCTTTATCCAGATGGATATGAGGATCGACAAGTCCAGGAATGAGTAATTTTCCTTAAGCATCTAGGGTTTCATCAGTTGCTTTTAAGATCGGTGCAGCAGAAATTTGGGTAATGTAACCATTAGCGATCGCCACATGCCAATTACCTTGTCTATCTGGTAAAGTAACCTTGGTAATTTTAAGACTCATATTTGTTGTAATTTAGACGACATTTTTATATTTGAATTTTGTTAAGTCAGCATAAATTGTATCTATCGGGACTGCCAACTCCTATGATGCTTTAATGTTGACTGCTAAGGCGATCGACCAAGCAGGTTCTACAGAAGGTGCAAAAATACAGGCAGCTTTTGAAAAGCTACCTCAATACAAAGGCTTGATTAAAACCTATAGCATTTCTCAAATAAGTGAGATACATTAGTTGAAATTCGGAAAGCAAATCTTAAATGAAAGCGTATTCACTCGATTTCAGACAAAAAATTATCGATGTTTATAACAAAGAGGAAATTTCACAG
>JAHHHZ010000035.1 GCA_019359095.1 Pleurocapsa minor HA4230-MV1
GGTTGAGCATCTCTCTTTAAATGTTTGAGAATTTGTAATTCTACATCCATTGCTCTATCTGGCTTTTAGCTACTTATAGTTTTGATTCTTTTATTTTAATTCTCGGAGAGTGACATAAGAGGGATAACTGTGAATTGAACACTTTAGGCTATCCCAAAGCTACTCTGTTTGTTTTTTGTTTGGCAATAGTGGCTTTCAACATTCTCTCCACCGTCAAGGCAGCATTAAAATCTGTTCACGGAGTCGGAAAAATCGAAGCAGGTTTATCCGACTATTACTTGGTCGAAGAAGTTCAAGGAACATTTAGAGGAATGGCGATCGCATTGCCAACTCCTTTTTGGTCTTCTTTGGTTGAGATGAATACGGTTGAATTTGCGACGCGAAGCTAGTCCTTTAGGGTCCAAACTCTTAAACAATGGGCAGGCTTTGTGAATCTCAAACGCTTTTCTTCTTCTCCCAGAGGTCAGAAAAAACCCAAACCCAAACCGACTTATGATCCTAAACACCCTCATGTCTCTACCTCCCGCCTTTTACGCTAGAAAAGTCAGTACAAACGTTCACCTTAACAGGGGTAGCTCTAAGCTCTAAGCTAAGGCTTGTCTATCACGGATACTCTAAAGGATTAGCTTTTTTATTAGCAAGTCGGCGCAAAAAGCAATTTTTAGCTAGTGCAGCAGCTATTTAAAAATCTTGAAAGCTTTAAGATTAAAAATTTTTGATGTTATACCCTTGTCCTAAAGAATACACCTTCGGATATGTACTTTTGACTTTTGACTTTTGACTTCCGCGTAGCGGTACTAGGCTTGTTGTTGCTGCCATAATCGCAACCGCACCAGAAACTCTTGCCAATAATGACTTAAATCAGCAGCATTGAGCAAGAAAATTTGGGCTGCTCGATCCTCAAGAGCGATCGCAATTAAAGCGCGCTCAATCTGGACATTGTAGAGGTGATTGACAGCAGCGGTATAGGCGGTAACCTGGAGACAATAATCAGTAATCCAGTCTAGTTTTTTTGGTTTAGAAGCAGTTTTCCAGTCAAATACACATAATTCCCCTTGCCACGTTCCCAAACAGTCTAAACGCCCAGCATAACCCTGTTCGACATGATAAACCGCCGATTCTAAGAGGTGAACTTCCAAGACAGATTCTAAAACAGGTTTGATTGAATGCCAATAAAGATTATCTGGCACATCAGCGGGTAAATCTTGCCCCATCAGAAAGTAGTTGATTGCCGTATGAAGTGAAGTACCACGACGACAGGCTTGAGTACTAATTTGCTGTGCTTGTGCATATCCCACCCGTTTACGCCATCTCTGCAAAGCAAGGCGATCTGCTTCAGGTTTAGTTGCTGCCAAAATTGTGCTGACAGAAGGATAAGCTTGCCCATCAAAGACTAATTGGCGTTTGCGGTCAACAGTTTTATATTGAGCAGGAATATGAGTAAATATCATAAATTACCTAGACAAAAGGCTTATAGCTTATAGCTTATAGCTTATAGCTCCCTTATCGGTAAAATTTTTTGAGCAGATATGACTCGAATGGGGCTGAGGAATCTATGATCACTAATAGGAAGTAATTTAAACCTATGAGTGTAGCGATCGAAATTAAATCTTTATTAAAGCAGCCAGAACTTCTAGAAGCCCGTCTGCAAGAGATTCCCCCAGAACCAGGAGTCTACTTCATGCGCAGTAGTAATGGCGATATTTTATATATTGGTAAATCCAAGAAATTACGTGCGCGGGTTCGTTCTTATTTTCGTCAGGCCCAAAAATTAAGCGATCGCATTGCGATGATGGTGCGTCAGGTGGCGGAAATTGAATTTATTGTCACCGATACGGAAGCTGAAGCCTTAGCCCTAGAAGCCAATTTAATTAAGCAGCATCAACCACACTATAACGTCCTGCTCAAGGATGATAAGAAATATCCTTATGTCTGCATCACTTGGTCAGAAGATTATCCCCGCATTTTTATTACCCGTAAACGTCGAGCGACTCAAAAACGCGATCGCTATTATGGCCCTTATGTAGATACTCGCCTGCTGCGCTATACCCTGCATATCATCAAGCGAGTTTTCCCCCTGCGTCAGCGTCGTCAACCTTTGTTTAAAGATCGTCCCTGTCTCAATTATGACCTGGGTAGATGCCCAGGGGTATGCCAGTCGTTGATCACCCCTGAAGATTATAAAAAGATCGTCCAGAAAGTAGCGATGGTATTTCAGGGTAGAAGTGATGAACTAGTAGCTAGTCTGCAAGCCAAGATGGACAAGGCGGTAGAACGACTAGACTTTGAAAAAGCAGCGCAATATCGCGATCAGATCAAAGCTTTACATAGTCTTAATGCCGAGCAAAAAGTTGCCCTCCCCGATGATACCGTTTCCCGTGATGCGATCGCTCTGGCTGCGGACGATAAACACTGCTGTATTCAGCTATTTCAAATCCGTGCAGGTAAGTTGGTAGGTCGTTTGGGCTTTTTTGCCGATGCTCGTTCTGGTACGCCAGGAGCAATTTTACAACGGGTATTAGAAGAACATTACACTACCGTTGAAGCTGTCGAAATTCCCACCGAGATCTTAGTGCAGCATGAATTACCCGAACCTGAGATTCTTACCGACTGGTTGAGTACCACCAAGGCGCGCAAGGTAAGCTTAATTAATCCTCAAAGACAGACGAAGGCAGAACTGATTGAAATGGTGGAACGCAACGCCAACTTTGAATTGGAGCGTACCCAACGGGTGAGCGATCGCAATACTCAGGCATTACAAGATTTAGCGACTATTCTCGATCTGCCCGAACTGCCCAAGCGGATTGAAGGATACGACATTTCCCATATTCAGGGTTCTAATGCCGTGGCTTCTCAGGTAGTGTTTGTCGATGGTGTTCCTGCCAAACAACATTATCGCCATTACAAAATTAAAAATCCTGATGTCCAAATTGGGCATTCCGATGATTTTGCCAGCATGGCAGAAGTAATTGGTCGTCGTTTTCGCAAGTATCAGCGTAGCGCAGCCGAACAGAATATTCCTTGGTTGGAGTTCAAACACCAAGTGGGCGAACAGCAAGACTTCCCCGATTTAATCATGATTGACGGTGGTAAAGGACAACTATCTTCTGTCGTCACGATTTTACAAGATTTAGATTTACTAGATGTAGTCAAGGTGGTAAGTTTAGCTAAGAAAAGAGAAGAAATCTTTTTACCAGGAGAGTCCATACCCTTGGAAACAGAAGCAGAACAGCCAGGAGTACAACTACTAAGAAGAGTTCGTGACGAATCCCACCGCTTTGCCGTTAGCTTTCACCGTCAACAAAGACTAACCAGCAGCAGGCGATCGCGTTTAGCCGACATTTCTGGCTTGGGCTTTCAGCGTCAAAAGCAACTCCTGGGTCATTTTCACTCTATTGACTATATCCGCGAGGCGACGGTAGCCAAACTGACGGAAGCGCCTGGGATTGGGCCAGGTTTGGCACAGGAAATCTATAATTATTTTCATCCCAATCAAGTCAGTGATAGCTCTAGTTGAACCAAGTGAAGTTCTAAATAGAAATAGAATTAGTATATGACGTTGAGGGAGAGGAAATTATGAGTCATCAGCCAAGAAATTGTGCATCACTAATTTTTAAAGGAGATGCTGATGTAACCAAACAATATTCTCTACCTCTTACGGGCATAATAGTCATTGGTCGTTCTCCAGATTGTCAGATTGTTCTAGATCCGTTTAAATTTATTACCGTATCTCGTCGCCACGCACAGATTAAGCGAGTAGGTTCTCACTGGGAAATCGAGGATCTTGGTGCTACTAACGGCACTTTAGTTAATGATTTAACAATTAAAGGTCGGCAAAAATTACAGTCAGGCGATCGCATTATCTTGGGTACTGAGGGCCCTGAATTTACGTTTAAATGTTTACCCTATAAAAGCGTAATGCCCACTCCCTCGACCATAAATGTTGAAACTGTAGACAAAAACAAAACTGCTCATTCTGCTAAGCCTCAAATAAATACGCTGACAGCCAAAACTAATCCGCCCCCAGCCTCGACCAAAATTGACTTTAAAGCAACTGTTCTCCAGAAACCGACTGCTTCTCCCGCAGTTTCCGCCAAAATTTCCCCTAAAACCCTTTGGAATTTAGTTGCTGCTACCGAGCGATCGCAATTTCCTGGACATTCTGCACCAGTTTTAGCCTTGGCATTTAGTCCCGACGGACAAATTCTCGCCAGCGCAGCTCAAGATAAAACTATTAAACTGTGGGACAGATCGACCCAGACAGAAATTGCTGCTTTTATCGGACACAAGCTAGCAACCAATGCTCTAGTATTTAGTGTCGATGGCAAGATGGCTAGTAGTGGCGCAGACAAAACGATTAAACTCTGGCAAGTTGAAACTCAAGCCGAAATAGCTATTTTCCCCGCCCATAATTTAGCTATTAATGCTTTAGCATTTAGTCCCGACGGTAAAATCCTGGCTACTGGTGGCGCAGACAAATTGATTCGACTCTGGCAAGTTGAAACTCAAGCCGAAATAGCTACTTTTCCCGCCCATCAGTTAGCCATTGAATCTTTAAGTTTTAGTCCCGACGGTCAAATTCTGGCTAGCGGTAGCCAAGATCAAACCATTAAGCTATGGCGGGTTAGGACTCAAACCGAAATAGCTACTTTAACGGGGCATAAACAGGGCATTAGGGCGATCGCTTTTAGTCCTGATGGTAATACCCTAGCCAGTGGCAGCATCGACCAAACTATTCGACTTTGGGGTGTGGCAACTAAGGTGGAAATCGCTGCTATTTCTACTCCTCATTGGCAAACAGGAGCGATCGCCTTTGCCCCTGATGGTCAAACAATCGGCGGTTGTGACGAGTCGGGAATTATTCGACTATGGCAAATTTGTTCTAATTTGAATTAAATCGGGTAAATAGCCACAAAATACCCAAATTTCTCGCTAAAAATCGCACTAATTAAGTAGGTAGGCAAAATAATTGATCAAATCCCTGCCCTTAGAGCTATTTGTTACTCGTTACTCGTTACTTGTTACTCCCTAACCTCATTTTCAATTTAATTACACCCACCTACTTATCTTTCCGATTTATAAAGAGATTCTTGAAATTCCCGACCAATCAAGCTACCAAATTGAGACCAACCCATATTAGGGGTTTTAGAGAGAGTAGACGTAATCCTTTGCAGTTTTTTTCTCAATCCCATTAATTCTTGAGCATTAGGCGGCAAAATTTCACTATAGGCTGATACTAATTCCTCGTTAGTTGCTGTATTAAAATTAATCGATTCGCCGACTACTAGTAGATTCCGAACGATAGGCAACATATTATTTTCGGGGATTATTTTATTAATTTTAACTCGTACAACTAAAAACTAAAGAATAATTTTAGTTTGAGCCGATCTAAAGTTACGATTTTGAAACAAATTGCGATAAAGTTATCGATTTTATTGATTACTTGTGTTAAAAATGAGGATAAGTTGCAAACTTTCAGAAAAGCAATAAAACTTTGAGGTTCTTAGGTAAATTATAACCAAAGCTTAAATTTCCCTTTACCTAGATAGCATATTCTTTGATATTGAGAAAACGAACCTCAAAAAATCTCTAGATTAAATGACATTTAAAATTACTCGAAGATTCTGTTTAACTACAGTTTCCGCTTTATCTTTAATATTACTTACCCAAAGTATCGATCTAACTAATAATTCACCAGCCAATGCTCAGGATGCTGGAATTGAAGCTAGTTTAACTGGTGCTGGAGCATCTTTCCCTGCTCCTCTTTATCAACGTTGGTTTTCCGAATATAACAAGCTAAACCCTGGAATTGAAATTAGCTATCAGTCTGTCGGTAGTGGCGCTGGTGTCGAGCAATATCTCCAAGGTACAGTAGACTTTGGTGCTTCTGATGTACCTCTAACCGAAGAAGAGCGTGCCACTTTTGAATCAACTTTCGGTCAAGCGCCAATTCAAGTGCCGATGACTGCTGGGAGTGTGGTTTTTGCCTATAACTTGCCTGGGGTAGATAATTTAGAGTTGCCCCGCACTACTTATTGTGGCATTGCCAACGGCGAAATCACTCAATGGAACGATCCAGCGATCGCTCAAGCTAATCCCAACGCAACTTTACCCGATACACCTATTTCTTGGATTCATCGCTCTGATGGTAGTGGGACAACTTTCTTATTTACCAGTCACCTACAAGCAGCTTGTCCTAATTGGCAGGGTGGTGCAGATAAAACTGTAGAATGGCCTGGTGGTGTTGGGGCTAAGGGGAACGAAGGTATCGCGGCTCAAGTAGCTCAGACTGAAGGCGGTATAGGTTATGTAGAGTATGCCTACGCTAACGAAAATGGCATGACCGCAGCGGCGATCGAAAACAAAGCTGGTAATATAATTGCACCTTCTCCTGAAACAGCATCATTAGTCTTTGAAGGAGAAACAGTTCCTGAAGATTTTGCTTTGACAGTTGCCGATCCTGCTAATCCCCAAGCCTATCCTATTGCTGGGATGACCTGGTTGCTGCTGTATCCAGAATACGAAGAACCAACTACTGCCCAAGCACTCCAGGGATTTGTTAACTGGGCTTTAAGCAGTGGTGACCAATATTCTACAGAGCTAGGCTATATTCCTTTACCTCAAGAACTCGAAGCGCGTGTTTTACAGACAGTTGAACAATCAGTTGTGACTAAAAAATAGGAAATAGGGGAGTAGGAAGTAGGAAATAGGAAATAGGAAATAGGCAATAGGAAATAGGGGAGTAGAAAGATGATTGTTGCTTCAAATCCCCGACGCGAAGCTATATGCGAAGCGGAATCCTTTAGAGCATATCCTTTAGGACGTTCTTTACTACTACCTACTACCTACTACCTACTACCTACGAGTCGATCACTCTAATCGTCCTAATCTAACTGTGTACGACTATAAAACCTTTCGCCTCATTCCTAAATACTCTTCTAACTGCGATCGCAAATTGTCACTTCAAGGAACAATTCTCTAATTATTAGAAGAAAGAAAATTATTATAAGACTTTCAAAGTTTATGCTATTGATGAGAAAAGATCTTTGATGAGAAGCTTGATAACTTTTAGCTTCAGTCTTTTCCTCACTTTTCTTTAATTCACATTAGACTTATTAATCTTATGAGAATTTTAGTAGTTGACGATGACAGCATCTTAATAGAAGTACTTAAACGTTCTCTCTCTAGCCAACGTCATGTAGTCGAAGTTGCAGAAGATGGACAGATGGGTTGGGAGTATGTCCAAACTGGAGAGTATGAACTGGTTTTGCTCGATGTTAATTTGCCAGGTTTGGATGGAGTTAGCCTCTGCGAAAAAATGCGATCGGCAGGTTATAAAACCCCCATTCTGTTGATGACAGCTAAGAATGCTAGTCAGGATCGGATCTTGGGCTTGGATGCGGGGGCGGATGATTATTTAATCAAACCCTTGGACTTAGGAGAATTAAACGCCAGAGTAAGAGCATTATCCCGTAGGGGAGAAGTCGCTACTACTAGTGTTTTAAATGTTAATGGACTTATTTTGGATCCTAATAGTTGCGAGGTTAGTTATCAACAACAGTCAATTAAACTTACAGCTAAAGAATATAGTTTATTAGAAATATTTTTGCGCAACCCTGCACAGGTATTTAGTCGATCGCAAATTTTAGATAAAATCTGGACATTTGACGATCCACCATTGGAAGAAAGCGTCAAGGCACATATCAAAGGATTACGCAAAAAACTCAAACAAGCAGGGGTGGTTGATTGGATTGAGAATGTTTACGGTATTGGCTATCGTCTTAATCCAAAAGTTGCTGAATCTGAGCAAGCTGATAAGAATATTTCTCCTAGTTCTGCTTCTGTCGAGCAACAGTTTAATCTGAAGATGGAACAAATGTGGCTTAAGTATCAAAATAAGATGTCTGAGCGCCTGAAAGTACTTCAACAAGCTGTATCTAGAGTTAAACAAGCTAATTTATCCCCCCAATTGCAACAAGATGCCCAACAATCAGCCCATAAACTAGCGGGAGTTTTAGGCATGTTCTCTAGAGATGTAGGCACAAATATTGCCCGTGAGATCGAAACTTTGCTGCAAAATAATTCGGTTTTAGATACTCAACAACGAGAACAATTTATTGCTTTAGTAACAGATTTAGATAGTTTATTAGCACTGGATGAAACCTTAACTAGCAAAACTATTACCGAGACAAATTTATTGTTAATTTCTACTGATACTCAGTTAAAGCAAAAATTACAGCAGCTAAGTATGACTCAAGGGTTAGCTTGGCATCAAGTAGATAATATTACCCAAGCCGAGATTTGGTTAGCCAATAATTTTGCTTATGTAGTAGTAATAGATACTGAAGCAACTACTAATCGAGCAGAATATTTAGCTTTAATCAGTCAATTAAATTCTCATACTCCTTTAATACCAACAATAGTTTTATCTTCTACTAGTAGTTTAAGCGATCGCCTTACGGCTACTCGTATGGGTGCAAGTAGCTTTTTAGCCAAACCCGTTACTCCAGGAAAAATTTGGCAAACTACTTCTAGGTTAATCGAACAGAATCAATCAGCGATCGCATCTATCTTAATCGTCGATGATGATGATGTCTTCCTAGACACCTTGCGCTCCATCCTGGAACCTTGGGGAATTAAAGTCAGCACTTTAGCAGAACCTTTACACTTTTGGGAGGTATTAGAAGCAACCCAACCCGATCTAGTAATTCTCGATATAGAAATGCCTCAAATCGATGGGATTGAACTGTGTCAAGTACTTCGTAGCGATCCAGACTGGCAAGAACTACCTGTATTATTTCTCACTGCACGACAGGATGCCAAAACTATTCAACAAATATTTGAGATCGGGGGGGATGACTATATTTCTAAACCCACAGTTGGCGCAGCATTAATCGCCAGGATTAATAACCGATTAGATCGCAGCCGTTTGTTACATAATCTTGCTACCCAAGATCCCCTAACAAGATTAAAAAATCGTACTCAAAGCAGTCGAGAAATCGAAAGTTTGTTACAGCAAGCTCAAAATCTTCATCAACCATTTTGTTTAGCAGTACTTAAAATAACTGAACTAGAGCAAATCAACTTCCAATATGGTCATGGAATAGGCGATCGCATTTTGGCGCAATGGGGTAAAATCATTCGAGCCACTTGTCGTAATGATGAAATTACAGGCTATTGGGACAGTGGAGATTTTGTGATTGGGATGCCTAATTTAGACACAACCCAGGCTAAAGAACATTTAAGCGAACTGCTCAGTGTTTTAAGAAAACAAATATTTACTGCACCAGAAAGCCTAGAGGTTGCCGAACAAGCCCAAAGTCCTCAGCCAGAACGTTTTCAAATTGCTTTTGACTGTGCCATAGCTGAATTTAGCCAAGATGGTACAACCTTACATTCTTTATATCAAAGCTGCATTAGATCCAGGGAAAACGCATCTTAAATTGAGCGAAGATGATCAAAAAGCGATAAAAACTTAAAAGGCGAAAGTAGTTCGCAAAACACCTACCGTAGTAGTATCGTTATTCTTATTACCTTCTGGATTAAACAAAACAAACAACCCAGGGGTCAGACTTAAATTATCGTTAACTTTATAATTATAGAAAACTTCTAAGTGATAAGGTATTCCTCGCTCGACATCGGGTTCTGTTAGTTGTGCTGCACCACCAGCATTAACTCGGTTTAAGGGTTGTCCAAAAATGAGTCCTGCGGTATTTCCTTCCTGCAATAAATCTTTAACAGAAACACCTGTCATCCAACTGAGCAATTCTGAAGAAGCCTCTGGGCCAGATACAGAATCAACAAAAAAGTAAGATCCATATCCTGTCAAAGCCAAATCAGGCAAAATATTCCAGTTAAAAGAAGTTCCGAGGGAATGAATATGTACGGGCGTATCCAAAATACCGCCGACATCGACAGTTCCATCTGGATTAACAGTTCGATTAGGAATTGCTAAAGGAGTTTCCGAAGAACTATTTAGTCCTGTGGCTAATATGTCTATTTCATGATAGCTATAAGCATAGTTCAAACCTAAATCGATATTCTCTCTCGGCTTCAGGGTCAATTGAGTTGAAGCTAACATACTGCCACTAAATAGCCCTGCACCTAAAACATTGTTATCTCCTTTTTCGGGAATAGCAGCGTTAACGCTAGCGTATAAAGCTCGCCAGTCTATTTGATCGGAGATATTCCAAATAAATCCCGTTGCCGAGGCTAATCCAGTTTGGGAAGTTCCTCCCGATACCCGTAGCACTGGATTTAAAGCAGCAAATCGAGAAACGGCTCCCTGTCCTTCGTCGGCAAAAGGAATAATAGTGGGGAAAGCATCGGAAGCTTCGGCTGCCGTTCCTGCGAACAAAGTAACTTTATCTAAACCCGAAGGAAAAATGTAAAGTAGTTTGTAAAGATCGACCGAATTCTTGTCTTTCTCTTCGGAGATATCCTGCGGATTGAAGCGAGGAAACTGAGGTTCAAAACTAAGTTTGGTCGAGCCAGCACTTAGGAAAGATTCTGTAGGAAACAAGCTATTTTGAATGCTACCAGAACCATCTATGGCACCGCCAAAATTATTAGCCTGTATACCCGTAATTAATAAGTCTTTACCAGAGAAGCTGGTATTCAAAGTCAGACGGAGGCGATCGTTAAAAACAATTTGAGGATCGTCTCCCGCTTCTGGATTTCCCCCAGTTGCACCAGCTAAGGAGAAAATAGCTTCACCAGTTAATTTGGTGGTAGTAGAAAATTGGTTGTCTTCCAGTAAAGCCGTTCTCTCACTAAGATTATCTACTCTATTGCTGAGAGACTCTAATTCTGTGCTAAACTTCTGTTGCAAACTTTGAATGGTTGCTAAATCTTCTGGGCTAACACTTTTATTGCTAGCGATTAAACGTTCAATTTGATTTAAACAGCTGTTTAAACCAGCAGCAAATTCATAACGAGTCAAGGGTTGGCTACCTCTAAATGTGCGATCGGGAAAACCTGCAATACAGCCATAGCGATTTACTAGGCTGGTGAGGGCTGCATAAGCCCAATCTGTAGGGGCAACATCCCGCAAACTCTCTACGTTTACTATTTGACCTAGATCATTGTCCGAGTTATTTTGTCGGTCAATTCGATCGCGATCGCTATTAGTATTATTAGCTTTATAATTCTCTATAAACTTATTGTCAGATTCAACTACTTGTGCTGTAACTTGAGGCGTATCCAGCAGAAAAACAGAAATTCCCATGATAAATAAAGCGCCTGACTTTTTCATTTATAAACCTTACACCCAAAATTATTCTTATTTAATTGTCATGAATATTTTACTTTGAATGGTTTAAGTATTAAAGTTACAATATATTAAATACATCTAAATATATCAATGTATTTTATTTGAAAATATCAATAGTTAATAAATAACAAAAAGTTTAATCTATTGTATTACCATAGCGATCGCCTGAATTCTTAGCAAAGAGCGATCGGCGATCGACAAAACTTATTAATCTTTTTAATGTTTTTATCAATAATTACTCAAAATCTGATTTATTTGTTCTGGTAACTCTAAAGGACGAAATGGTTTGGTGATTACTCCAGCTAAATCTAATTCAGCCAGTTCAGGAGCGATCGCTGATTGGGTTTTAGCAGTCATCAGAATCACAGGAATAGCGGCTGTACTTTGATTGGCTTTGAGATGTTTAAGGGTTTCTATTCCATCCCATTCAGGCATCATTAAATCTAATAAAATTACCTCTGGTTGGCTACTGGTGGCTAAATCTAATCCTTCTTTGCCTGTACTGGCTGTAATCACCTGCCAATCTGTTACCAGTTCTAATCCCATCTGGGCGATGTCTTTGACATCTTCTTCGTCATCAATAATTAAAATGCTTTTGCTCATGTTGTTTGGCTGCCATAATTAAATTCAATTTAATTTAATTAATCTAAACTGCGATCGGGAATATTTAGAGAATTTACGGCGATTTTTTGTGTAATTATTTACATTTAGTTCACCTTTTGCAGATATTAGTCAAAGGCTGCAAAAACTACTATAATCTAGCGATCGCTAAATTGTAAAAACAATGGCTTTAAATCCTTACATAGCAAGGGTTTTGAGCTAGACACACTTTGTGACAGCTTTGCCAGATCTGCCCCTTAATGTGGGTCAAGGGATGTTATTTCGGATCAGTCTCAAAATAATCTGGGTCTATTCTCATTTAATGTGGGGTCTTGCACAATTTTGGTGAGCTGAGAAAAATGGCGATCGCTAAATAGGACATAAATATCGTTTCTTCAACAGTTCATGACTGGCACGCCCATACATTTGTCTCTTGAGCATTTTAAGACGGTTAACCTGTCCTTCTACTTGTCCATTACTCCATTTAAGAGTCACTCCATTCCTAACTGCATCTAAATCATCTTTCAATTTAGTGACAAAACCAGTAATGGCTTTTATTTGACTTCCCTCTGCATTTTTCAACCATTTATCTAATCGATCTGGTTGTCTTCGACGAACTAAATCTGCAAAGTCTACAGCTAGAGAAATTGCTGTATTTAGGTCTGGGTGTTGCTTCTTTAATAATTCAATTGCTAATTTTTCAGCTTCACTGTGTTTTGTAGTTGGGCGTAAAATTAGCCATACTGCCTGGCGCACAGTCATCATTGATTTCTTTGGTTCAAACACAAGAGGCAATGCCTTGTTGGGCTTTTCTCTTGGTTTCAATCCCTGTGCTTGACGCAGACGACGAGTATATCTGGCTAAAGTAACATAACTACCTTGATAGCCTTGTTCTTTAATTTCAGCATAAAGTTTTTGAGTATCATGACAACCAGAATTCCATCGTGACTGAAGATATTTATTGTAAGGAGTAACCTTGCCACGTCCTTTATCACTTCTGCCTTTTCTCTCAGGAAAAACTGGGCTACGTAGATACCGAAAAACCGTGCTTTTCCCAATTTCTAAATGACGAGCAATGGCTTTTCCCTTATAACCTTTTTTGTGTAAAGCCCATACTTGGTCATATTTTTCCTTTCTTGGTTCGCGCCGTACTGCGGCAAGTTTAATAGCATCTATAGGATTAGGAGGTGGTTGTATAGGTTGAGCTATAACTTTTTCAGATTCAACAATCGGACAATTATTAGTCTCGTCTTCCACATTTTTCAGTAATGTTCGATGTTGGTTTAACACTACTTCTAACATTTGGGCTAAATTTTGTAGTAGATGAAAGCGGTCTGCTACCTGAATGGCTTCTGGACATCCTCTTGATGCTCCTTCTTTATAAGCTTTCGCTCGATCTCTGGAAATAATTTCTACTCCAGGATGTTCTTTTAACCACTCAGCTAAAGTCGAAGCTGTACGGTCTGACAGTAAATCTATTGGTTGGCGAGTTGACAAATCTACCAAAATAGTACCGTAGGTGTGGCGTTTACGATAAGCCCAATCATCGACTCCTAGAACTTTTGGTACAGCATAGGATGGTAGTGGCATCTTCATCACTAATCTGAGTAAGGTTTGACGACTAATTTTAACGGACAAGTGCTGAGTTAAACGCGAGCCTGGTAATCCTCCTTGAGCCAGGGCTACTTTGGTCAGTTGAATATTTAATCGTTGTGTTCTTCTTGCCCAAGGTGCAGCTATTTCGGGCAATCTAATCGTAAAAATTCGACGCTCACAATTCGAGTTTGAGCAGAAGAATTTCTGAGTTGAAAGCTTTAAGCAGACTTGATAATTACCCCAAGCTACATCTAGTAGCGATCGCTGATAATTACTATGAACACGATCGCTTGTTGAATTACAAATTGGACAAACTGCTTGTATGTTCTGTGTTTTGACTTGTATCGTTAGTCTATTGTCTGTTTCACTGATTGACCAAGAAATTATTTGAAGACAAAAAAATCAGGTAATAGATGTTGTAGTAGGCGAGAATTATTGAGAGGGTAATTTTCTGACATAAATAACCGCTTTTTTAGCTCTCATTCTATTTACTCATAAAATCTTTCTTTATTACCATTTTTGGTTGTAGCGATCGCCTTTTTTCTTGGATCACCAAAAGTGTGCAAGACCCTTAATCTGGTCTCAAAAACGCCATTATTTCAGGTCGAAGTGATTCTTATTTTGGGTCGCTACAGCTAACTGTTATTAGACGTATCTTTTGAAAATCGTTAGAATATTCAAAATGTAACTTAGCGTTCTCAAATTCATATATTTCCCAGGGAAAACTTTGTCCTAATATGGGAATTCTTTCCGCTTTTCCACTTTTGTCAGGTTGACCAAAAATTTTGTGTACTTGCTCTTGTGGCATATTGAATGAGACTTTAAATATATCATCATTTGTATATTGCTTGTATCCTTGAATCCCTTCAGCATATAAGTGAAAAGTTTTTATCTTCAGATTAGAAAACAAAATTAAAGATATGCCTTTTGTTGGTGAATCTAGATAGTATCTATCTTCTATTTGTTCAAGCTGTTTTGATTGGAATAAACTGTTAAACAAGTCATTTGAGACTACATCTTCATAGCTCATTCCTGAAAAAGTAAGTAGCTCTCCTTCCAGTTTTTTGCTCATAATATTAAAAAATCAAGATATTTTGTTTTGTCCTCTAGTAAAGTCCTTTTGTATTTTAATATCTGAGAACTTTATTTAAAAATGATATTTCCATGAGCGATCGCTCTTAGTTGCAAAATAGATTTTACACTGTAGCAGCTACAGTTACAGAAACCGTTTTTGCTAAAAATTCTGGACTTTCTTTATTGATTTCTTCCATAATATTTTTTACAGATTCTTTAATAATCATAGAAGCTTCTCTTAACTGTCTAATTAACTCAACTTTGTATTCATCGGAATTGAGAATTCTCATGAAAATCATAGAACCCCATTCAGGAGAATTTCTATAAAGATGCGGAGACGATATTAATATCTTTTCGATATATGTTTTGATGTCGAATATTTCAATTGTATGAATAATTCCGTACATCAAATCCCATTCTCCAGACTTATCGTTTAGAAATTGTATAAGAAGAGGAATGCAATCAGAATCTTTTAACGCTCCGATTTGACCAACAACATTTTCAAAATCTTCAAAATAATTAAAATTATTGGGATTTTGTTCGATTAATTTAAGAGATGAAAATAAATCGTCAAGTGTTTTACTACTCATTCATCTCATCACAAATTCCGCGATCGTCAACCGCAAATTCAATATCAGCAGCGGCACTATAAAGATCTAGTAAATTTGAAGATGATGTATCTTCTGTTAATTCTTTTCGTTTACCAACAAGAGTTTCTAGGCGGTCAATTTTATCCAACAATTTTTGATAAGCTTCAGCGTCTTGCACCACTAACTCTGCCTTTCCGTTGACTGTTAATACCAAGGGACTACCCGTCGCTTTCATTTGTTTGATAATTTCATTGGTGTTGCGTTTAAAAGTAGAAAGAGATTGAATATCTCGACTAAGATTAATCATCAGCTTATTAACACTAGATTTGCATTTAATTTAATGTTACCTTAAGCTCCTAACATTTTTAGAATGACTATACTTTTTATTTCTTATTTCCTACTTCCTACTTCCTATTTCTTATTTCCTACTTCCTATTTCCTATTTCCTATTTCCTATTAAAGGCAAACTAATATAAAACCTACTCCCTTCACCTAATCTACTCTCGACCCAAATCTTGCCGTTATGTCCTTCAACAATATGACGACAGATCGCTAGTCCCAAGCCTGTTCCTCCTTTACTACGAGAATCTGAAGCATCTACCTGTTGGAAACGTTCAAATATCGACTCTAGTTTATCTTTAGGGATACCTCTACCTGTATCTTGAATAATTATTTGACAGAAATCTTGTTGAACGCTAGCTTTTAAGTTAACTCTACCGCCAGGTTTGGTAAATTTAATTGCATTACTGAGTAAGTTGGTTAATGTTTGCAATATGCGGTCTGAATCTAGGTGTAGAACGACATCACAAGGTTCTTCTAGGATCAACTGAACTTGAGCTTTTTCTGCCATTGCTTGCATAGTTTCTGTAGCTTGAATCAGTAATGATTGTAGGTTGCACCGTGTTAATTCGATCGCAATTTTGCCTGATTTCATTCGTTCTAGATCGAGGATATCGTTAACCAAGCGGATTAAACGTTCGCTATTGCGTATGGCTACCTGGAGGATTTGCTTACCGCGATCGCTTAATGTACCTAATTGACCAGAATTTAATAAATCTAACGCGCCAATCGTCGAAGTCATGGGAGTTCGTAGTTCATGACTGACTAAGGAGATAAATTCATTTTCTAGGCGTTTGCGTTCGGTAATATCGTTCAAAATTTGGAGGGTGCATTTAGTTCCATCTAGTTCAATTAACTCCATTGAAAGTAATACTGTTTTTACTTGACCCGATTTTGTCGGAAATTCTAATTCTAGGTTGTGAATAAACCCCTGGGAATCGGACTTTTGTAATGCTTGCTGGTATACTGCTAAAGCCGAACTGGAGTAAATCTGTTCAATTTTCTGGTTAATTAGTTCTCCTGCGTTATAACCACTCATGTGCAAAAAACTTTGATTAATTTCTAGTATTTGTCCTGAGTCGTAAGTAGCGATCGCAATCGGATTGGGACAAGCACGAAAGGCTTTAGCAAACTTGTCTTCTGCTGCGTTTTTTTCGGCGATTTGCTGCTGTAATTGGCTATTTTGCAGTTCAAGCTTAATCTGTAGATTGTGAATAGTTAAATGAGTGTTTAATCTGGCTAAGACTTCCTCCACTTGAAACGGCTTGGTAATATAGTCTACTCCACCCACCTGAAACGCTTTGACCTTATCAAATACATCTCCTAACGCACTAATAAAAATAATGGGAATATCACGAGTGCGATCGTCTGCTTTAAGTTGTTGACATACCTCATAGCCATTCATTTCTGGCATTTTCACATCTAGCAAAATTAAGTCTGGAGGTACAGCTTTTGCCCCTCTAATCGCAGTAGAACCCTTAGTGACGCTACGAACTTTATAACCCTTTTCCGTCAACATTTGAGACAACAAAGCCAAGTTTTCTGGAGTGTCATCGATCGCTAAGATATCAGCTTTGGGTTTATGGTTGCGTTCTTTGGGCATTAAATTGGGGAATCAGGAATAAAGAACTACACTGCTTGAATTTTACTACTATCAATGGTGACTAATTGCTTTTCTAGCCAGCGATCGCATAATTCGTTTAATAGCCGTTCGCGCATTGCTCGATCTAGTCTCGCTGGAAAATATTGTTCTAGACGTACAATTACCCAATGATCTTCAATTTGTCTGGGGGGTAATAGTTGTCCTGGTTGGCTACGATGAAGCATTTGAGCCAAAACATGATGGAGATCGATCAGCTTCACCAAACCGACTAAACCATTCTTATTAGCTTCTTCCCCCAGAGAATATAATTTGGCTAGTTCAGCAAAAGAATTTTCCCCTTCTTGAATACGATGATATAGTTCTGTTGCCATTCCTGGTGATTTAACTCTAATTAAAGAAAAAATCGCTTTTTCAAAAGCCAATTTACGCTCTAAAAAATAAGATTCTAGCTGATGTCCCCATTGCTCTTGTTTAAATTTATCAAGCTTAATATTTCTAATCATTCGAGTCTCTAACTGAGTTTTGGTCATATTCATTTTGTTGAGCCAAGCCTCTACTTTTGCTACTGAATCTAACTGATATTGTTGCGTAAACTCTTGATAGACATGATTAAATTCTGCTGCGGTATATTCAATATTAGCAATAGCGCGATCGATAATTACTTCCCGTAAAAACTGTGGTAACAGACGATAATTATCTAATAAAGGAATAATTTCTGCTGCGGTAATAGTGAAGTCTTTTATTTGTAAAGCAGTAGTCATAGTTTTAATTGATCGGCTTTAATAGTTTTAAAATATAAAGCGATCGGGAATATCTAGAGAAGTCTCGACTGAAAAGCAATTATTTATGCAACAAAAAGCCAAGGTAAAAATTACCCTGGCTTATTCTTATGTAATTATTTGTTTACAGGTTTTTACAGTTTATCTCAAGCTAAAAGCTAACGGCTAAAAGCTAAAAGTTTAAGCTGCTACATAAACAAAGCTATCTTTAGCAGCCATAATTGCGTCAGGAGTATAGCCTTCAAAAACAGCCACCATATCATCTCCTTGAGAATAAGAACCATTTTTGTCTTGATCCCAATAGAGAGATGCTGCTTTATCACCCATAGCTTCATCTTTTTCTATAGGTGTGCTTTCTCCTACAACATAGTTATTTGAAGCACCATGTAACATGACAGCATCTTTTCCTGCTGTGTAGTCAGTAATTACTGCATAGTCTTTTTCTCCATTGGTTGCGTAGTGAGCATATTTTTCAGTTCCAAGAGCATAAATATCTTTACCCCCACCACTAGTCAGCCAATCTACCTCCTTATACTTCTCTTGACTATATTTTTGATCCTCAGCATTATGCTCTTTATTAATACCCCAAAGACAGTCATCACCTTTACCAGCATCAATTTTATCGCTGCCATAACCAGCTTCTATAACATCGTTTTGTCCGTAGGTTTTGACAACGTTATCATACTCGTTAGCAATTAAATAATCTGCTTTTTTGGTACCGTAATCTTCTACAGTTTTCTCTGGCATATATTCTTTTTTTGGATACTTTTCGTCAGAATATTTTTCTTGTACATATTCATAGGAAGGTGTCCAATAAGAATCTACATACGCTTCTTTTTTAGCAGGAGCTTCATAATAGTAGTCTTCTACAGGCTCATATTTTTGATATTCGTATTTTTCAACTTCCGCTTTGGGAGCTTCGTATGTTTTATTGGGTTGGCTGTAATCAGTTGACATAATTTGTTTTCTCCATGTAGTAAATATTAGTCAGATGTTTGACTGTTTATACTTTATGAAGCAATCGGGAAGAGCTAGAGATTAAACCGAGAAATAAAAGAGAAATAATTACTGATTAGAGGATATCTGAAAAGTCTAATTGCTACGTTTTCAGTGGGTAGATCCCCCTAAATCCCCCTTGTTAAGGGGGACTTTGATTCCGATTCCCCCCTTGTTAAGGGGGACTTTGATTCCGATTCCCCCCTTGTTAAGGGGGGCTAGGGGGGATCTGATAGGGTCTAAGTATAACAGAATTGAGTTCTCAGACATCCTCTTAGGTGGACATAAAGAATGTTGAAAATACACATGTATAATTTGCTCGTTTGCCCACCCTACTGTCTGTTAATTGTCAATTCCATTCGGCAAAAATATCTTTAATTCTGGCGATCGCTTTTTTTGCTGCTTGTTCTGGTTTAACTTGCTCGGCAGTTACTTGAGTAAGAGCTTGACCCCAAACATTTTCAGCTAAAACCTGGCTGTAGGCAGGATATTTGACTTCATAAGAAAGGCGCGTTTGTCTCTGGGTGAGAATCTTGGTAACAGTAGCAATATAAGGATCTTGGCTGTTTTGCCAAAAAGGATCTGACCAGACAGACTTACGGACTGGCTGACCCCTACCATTAGTGGCTTTGAGATAGTCAATTGTGACTTGAGGCTGGATAAAATAACGGATAAATTTTTTGGCTAAGGATTTATGCAGGGAGTTTTTAAAGATTACCGCTTGTCTAATGGATAGCAGGTAGCGCATAGATTCACCACTAGGTTTATGAGGAAGTTCCGCAATACCTAGCTGATTGTAATAAGTATCTGCATCTTGACGCACAGTTGCTGGAATTGACAGTGTGGGATTGGGAGTCATTAAAACCAGGCGATTGAGTAAATTAAGATTATTATCAGTATTCGACCAGTTAACCGCATTAGGTGGAATATACCCCTGCTGATATAGTTGAGCATACCAGTTTAAGCATTTAATAATCCCCTGTCGTATTTTAGGGCGATCGATTTCTAGTTCACCTCGATCGTTGAGTAGATTGATATTATTTGCTTCGAGAATTTGTTCAAATAGGTAATGAGTATCGTCTGCTCTTTTATCTCCAGCCAGAGGAAATCCTAAACTATAAATGTCTAAGTTCTGTTGTTTGAGTTTAACTTGCGCTTGTTGCCAAAACTGCCAGAAATCATCCCAATTTTGGGGAATATCACTTGACTGCAAGCCTATTGAAGCTAATAGTTGTTGCCAGTAGAAAATAAAGATAGTAGTTTGATGAATAGGTACTCCATAATAGCTGCGTTTCCCTTGCTGGTTATTACTGTAGGTAATTGCTTGAAGAGTTTTCTGTGAATAATCAGCTTGAATTGGTTTAATCAGATCGGCAACGTCTTCTAGTCGATCTTGCCAAGCTAGACGAGGATAAAGTATTTGATTGCCTTTGGAACTCATCATCAAGTCTGGAAGCTGGTTTGCTTCAACTGCTCTTTCAGCCTTGGGAATCAACTCATCATTGGTAAAAAAAGATAACTTGGCTTTGTAACCAGTTTGCTTTTGCCAGTTGTTAACCACAGTCTGAAGTGCTCGATCTTCTTCGAGATTGTAACCCTGTTCCCACCAAATAGTGAGTTCCCTTGGTTTAGATACTGACTCGTTAGTTATTTGAGGATCGGGTGGGAAAAGATTTGAGCAGGCTATTGAGATCAAAGTAATTGCGATCGCCAGTACAATCTTAATTGATCTAGCTCTCAGACAATTACGCCAGCTTCTATCCATACCAACCCTTAGTAAAACTAACTTTTAGCAAAAGTAAATTGCACCTCAGTTCAGACTAAACTTACATCGAGAAGAACTAGGGAAGAATTTTTAGTAGTGGATCATTATTTCCATTCGGCAAAAATTTCTTTAATTCTGGCGATCGCTTCATCCGCTGCTTGTTCAGCGGTAATATTATTTAAGACAATTTTTTCCAAACTCTGACCCCATATATTTTCTTGAAGTACAATGCTGTAGGCAGGACTATTAGCAGGATAAATAGGACGAATTTTACTTTTAGTTAATGTTTTAGTGACTGTGGAAGTATGAGGATCTTCAGGGTTAGTCCAATAAGGATCATCGTAAAGTGAAATATGTGCTGGAGAGTGTCTGCCTGACTCTTTAAGAAAAGTGTTAAGTACTTGTGGTTGGATTAAATATGCTAAAAAGTCTTTGGCTAAATCGGCATGTTTTGCATCATCAAAAACAACTGCTTGCTCTACCAAAAATATATGACGCATTGGTTCGCCATTGGGTTTGTTGGGTAATTCTACAATACCCAATTGATGATGATAAGCATTACTGTCTTGACGTAAGGCAGCTGGAATTGAAAGGGTAGCATTAGTAGTTGTGAGAATTTCGCGATTTAGCAGTTGATGGTTATTAGCAGCATTATTCCAATCTACTGCATCTTTGGGGATATATCCTTGCAAATAGAACTGTGTATACCAATCTAGGCATTGAATAATACCTTGACGCACTTGGGGATCGTCTACTAATAAATTTCCCTTTTCGTCTACTAATTTGACATTATAAGCCTCTAAAATATACTCAAAAGCCTGATAAGTATCCCCCGCTTCTACAGACATCGGCAAACCAATCGGCAAAATATCTTGTTGATGTTGATTTTTTAAATCTTTTGCCACATCTAGCCAAAATTGCCAAAACCCATCCCAATCTTGAGGAATATCTGCTGCGGTACGACCAGTTTTTTCGACTAAATCTTGCCAATAATAAATGTGCAGTGCTGCTCTATGAATAGGAACAGCATAGTAACCATACTTTTGTTCAACATTATTATAGTAGTAAGCCGTTGCTAAAGCTCCAGGCTCATATATTGATTTAACTGGCTCGACAATACTAGTCAAATCAACTAGTTTACCTTCCCACGCCAATCTTGGATTTAGAGTGCTTTCTGCTTTAAAGCTCATAAAGATATCGGGTGTTTCCCCACCTTGAAGATATCTTTGTGGTTTTGCTGAACGTTGATCTAAGGTATAAAAATCAATTTCTACCTTGTGACCAGTCTTTTGTGACCACTTTTTGACTAGCTTTTGTAAAGCTGCATCTTCTTCGGGACTATATCCCTTATCCCACCAGATTTGGAGAACTTTGTTTGACCTTGGCGATGAGGCAAAATCTCCGCTATGCGATCGCGACTTGTCAATCTGAGTATTATTTAATTGGGTGTCAGAATTACAGGCGATAACTAGCATAAAGATAGCGATCGCTACAACACAATAACGTAATAGTTTTTTAATCATGATTTCTTGAACTGCATTAACGATTAATTAACGACAGTCCCTACAAAACATTAGTCGGGAGGATGTCAGTTTTGCTATCTAATGCCTAATCTTACCGCGATAAAATACCTATAAAACTCATAAATTTCAGCTTAAAACTCATCTCAGATTAGCTAAAACTAAAACTTAGACGCAGTTAATTGCACATCAGCATATTGCCAAGCAAATTCAAATTTCTGCTGCACATCTTTGGCTTCGACATTCTTATTCTGTGCTTGCAGACTTTTACTCAAACCATATAATGACCAGCCATTATCGGGATAAATCGCCAAATCTTCACGATATACTTTTTCTGCTGCATCGTAATGTTTTGCTTTTAGTAAAGCGGCACCGAGATATTGTCTGACGGGAATAGACCAATCAGCAGGTTCATTATAATTTAAAGCATCTTCTAAGTTTACTGCCTGACGTAGATGAGCGATCGCTCTAAGATTTTTTCCTTCTTGTGCTGCTATTTCTCCTGTTAATACTTTATCAGCAATCCTAAGTATCTCTGGAGTGGTATTGAGATCCCAAATAGTAACTTTTTCTAATTCAGGATCATCTGCTAGTAAATCCAACGCTTCTAACTCTTGCTGTGCCTTGACTATTTCACCTTGGGCATTGAAAGCCAAACCTCTGGCATAGTGCCATACACCTGTCGGATATTTTAAGTCTGCTTCTGGCTGGGGTGTAGCTAAGATTTCGTCCCACTGACCAAAGCGAATCATCGTCAAGAAAGGAACAACCGAAAAATGTTGTAGTGTTCCCATCCCAGGTTCACGCATCATCTGCGGATCGACCATGGCAGCAACGTTTTTAGCTGCTTCTGTCGCCAGCTTACGATTTCCTTCCATTGTGGCAGCAAACCAAAGAAAATGATGATTGTGAGGCATATAAGCCAAGGGATAGATTCCTTGAGCGTGACATTGAGCAATGTAATTATTGTCTACGGCGATCGCTTTTTGATTGGCAACGGCTGCATCGTGATACCTACCTACCCGAATATATATATGAGATGGCATATGAACCAAATGTCCCGAACCTGGAACTAGCTTACCCAAGCGATCTGCTGCTGATATAGCCTGTTGTGGTTTGACGGCTTCTACTGCGTGGATGTAAAGGTGATTTGCTCCTGGATGATCGGGTGATTGTTTTAAGATTGATTCTAAAGTATCTAAAACTTTCTGGGCTTCTGGTTTTGGTTCTCCCTTTTGTGTCCAATAGTCCCAGGGCATTGTATCCATCAGTGCTTCGGCATAGATAGTGGCTGCATCCAAATCGTTAGGAAGTTGCTGAGTTACTTGTTTCATTGCCTCTGCATAAGCTAAATCCAACTCACTACGATCTTCTAATGGCTTGTCTGTATAGCGTTGAGCCAACGCATTGATATATGCTTGTTCCGATTCAGTACTATTACCTGCTAACTGAACAGCGCGTTTGAGCGCTGCATAAGATTCTGGCACGGCATCATCTTCCATCTTCGCGTTGATATTGGGCCCCAAAACATAAGCTAAACCCCAGTTGCACATGGCACAATTAGGATCTAATTTAATTGCTTGACGGAAAGAGCGGGCAGCTTCTGCATGATTGAAACCATAAGCTAAGACTAATCCTTGGTCAAAATAGCGTTGAGCTAGAGGTGATTTTGTCTTAATCGTATGATGATGAGTTCCCATGCCAGTAAGTAAAGGTGCAGTCGGCTGTATAGCTTTACTTGATACGGAACTAAACCAACCTAAGCTAACTGTAAATAAAAAACTCAAAATAAATATTTGTAGGCGTTTCATAATATCCTCCCGTCTAAATCAATAATTAAATTGTTTGATAAAGAGCTTTAAACTTTGAACCAAAAAGTAATGAAAATGATACGGCTTTTTATTTCCTATTTCCTAATTTCTATCGTGTAAAAGGCTTTCAGGTAGTTTTAACTATTGTAATAACAACGGTTAATTAATTCTCTTTCATTTAATACTTTGCTCGATTTCGCAAAATTGGTAAACATTAAATAAGCTGCACGACGACAAATTCTGAGGGTAATTTTTCTTCTATTTGACACGACACTTCTCCTGAAATAATTAGCTGTCGATTGACTACACGTTTTTGCTCGAATTTGCTTAAAAGTGCTTATATGCAATCAGGCGAACAACTCTGTGATACGTACAGGTATAAAAATAAATCGAGATTAACTAGAGAAGACGGTTAATCCTCTGATAAATAAATTGCTGAGTCGTTTTTTACTACCGACTGAGAATCATCTCTATATTTTCTCGATTGGTTTTTACAATAATTTTGAATAAGTAAAGGAGTAACAAGCTTCTAGCTATTATTCAGTTTGGTAAAAGAGGATAAAGGTCATGAAAATTAATTGGCAAAAATTAATTATGAAAATCTTTTTTTGGTTGGTACTAGAGTTTGTCTTTAATTTAATCAATATAGATAAACTTGCCGACTACAGCGAATTTTTATTAATTTCAAAGGTTACAATACAATCAGAAAGTTCTCTTGTAGGATAATTTAATCAAGTAAAAAAAACAATTTCCTATTTTTTATGTCACTCAGGCTCTTGCATAAGCTAACTAAGTCTTATCGCAATTTATCTCTACAAAATATTATTACTTTACCTTTCTTACTTCAGATATTTGTCACAGTAAGCTTAGTAGGATACTTTTCTTGGCGCAATGGAGAGCAAGCAGTTAACAATGTAACTAGTCAACTTAGAAGTGAGGTAACAGCTAGAGTAGAAAAGCATTTAGAAAACTATTTGAAAACACCTCATTTAATAGTTAATTTAAAACAAAATAGTATTCCCACAGGGCAATTAGATCTTAACGATTTTTCGACCATACAACAAGATTTTTGGTTGAGCATTCATTTGTTTGATACTGTCCGCGCGATTTATATTGGGGATGAGACAGGAAAGTTTAGATATATTAAGCGAGAAAAAGATAAGTTTTATAGTCAAGAAGTAAGAGAAATTACCCAGCGCAAAACCTATCTTTTGGATAATTTAGGTCAGAAACAAAAACTGATTAAAGTAGATGAATATAATCCTCGCTTACGTCCTTGGTATATTAATACTTTAAGAACACAAAAAAATAATTGGAGTAATATTTATACTTTTACAGAGGGAGAATTAGGCATCACTACAGCAGGTTTGTTAAAAGATAGTCAAGGAAATGTCCAGGGTATAGTTGGTGTTGACTTAATCTTAAGTGGTATCGATCGCTTTCTGGAAAATATAGAAATTAGTAAAAAAGGACAGGTTTTTATTCTCGAACGAAATGGTTATTTAGTTGCTACTTCTACTCAAGAAAAACCATTTACTTACGATGCTGTTGCTCACCAAGAAAAACGATTGGCAGCTATTGATAGTGAAAGTTTATTAGTTAAAGAAACAACCGCACATATTACTAAGCATTTTCGTAGTTTATACAATGTCAAACACTCAGAACAACTGGAATTTAAACTCAAAAACCACACTCAATTAGTCCAAGTTGTACCTTATCAAGACGAACTTGGTCTAGATTGGTTAATTGTGTTGGTGATGCCAAAAGCCGATTTCATGACCCAAATCCAAGCTAATACTCTTAATACTATCTGGTTATGTTTGATTGCTAGTGCGATCGCCACTGTTTTAGGAATTTACACCTCTCGTCGCATTGCCAAACCCATTGCTAATCTTAGTGAAGTAACTAGCGCCATTGCTGAAAGTGCCAAAGCCAAAAATGCTAGTACCAGCTTGTATCCTGTAATTCAAGTTAACAGCGTTAGAGAATTACAGTCTTTAGCAAAATCTTTTAATGAAATGGTAATTCAATTAAAAGCAGCATTTAGAGAGCTGGAAATTTCTAATACCAGCTTGGAAAATCGCGTTAGACAAAGGACAAAAGCTCTAATGACAGCTAAAGAAGCTGCCGATGCTGCTAATCGCACCAAAAGCCAATTTTTGGCAAACATGAGCCATGAACTACGCACACCCCTCCATGCCATATTGGGGTTTACCCAAGTAGCCTTACAAGATACCTCTTTACAATTTCAGCAAAAAGAAAACCTCTTAACTGTCAAACGTAGTGGTGAACATTTACTAACTTTAATTAATGACATCTTAGAAATGTCCAAAATAGAAGCAGGTTCTCTTTCAATCACCTTTCAACCCTTCGATCTGCATCAGTTATTGGCTAACTTAGCCAAAATGTTCAAACTGAGAGCTTTAGAAAAAAATATTAGACTAACTTTTAATCTACCTAATAATCTTCCTCAAAATATTGAAACCGATCCCGTTAAACTCAAGCAAATTCTCATTAATCTAATTGACAACGGGATTAAATTTACCGATCGCGGAGGAGTTACCCTCAACCTCAAATTACTAACAGAATCTAATCAGACAATGCTTGCCTTTGCAATTATAGATACTGGACAGGGTATTTTACCCTCACACTTGGAATCAATCTTTGTTCCCTTTATGCAAACCAAACAGTCTGAGCAACAGGGTACAGGTCTAGGACTAGCTATCTGTCAGCAGTTTGCACGCTTATTAGGGGGAGAAATTACCGTTAGCAGCACAATAGGACAAGGCTCGCTCTTTAAGTTTCAAATTCCGATTACAGTTGTAGAACCTCAAGCTACTTTGACTATTCAACAACCAGTTAAAAACTTTAACTTCTCTCCAGAACAAGAGCGAAAATTAGCTACATTCGACTTGACCAATATGCCAACGGAATGGATTAGGCAATTACATCAAGCAGCGATCGCCATTGATAGCGATCTCATCTCCCAACTGATTAAACAAATTCCACCTACTGAACCTGATTTAGCAGCGGGATTGATTAAAATGCTCAAAAACTTTGAATACGACGAGATGGTTGAATTGATTGAAAGAAGCTGGGTTTAATGAAGGCGATCGCCTTTATTACTAACTCCTAAGAAATAAATTAATCTGCTAAGACTAGGTAGTAGGTAGTAAGTAGTGGGTAGTGGGTTAATTTTCTTTAGCTTTTAATTTTTTGGTAATTGAAACTAATATTTTTATCTCTTCTAATAAAGAATTAAATTTTGATTTAGGTGCAAGTTCATTATCTATGATTAGTTCAATCCAGTAGTGAGTTTCGCACGTATGACTCTAGCGATCTAATTGTTTTGTTCGATCATAATCAAGTGCTGGAAAAAGCTTTTGATTTAATCAACAATAGTTAGTAATTATTCAAGACTGATAAATTGTTTATTGCTCATTGTTGAATGTATTTGCCAAAAACACAGGGCTATTTCATTCTCATATATCCAGAGAATAAATTCTCTGTCTAAGTACATTAAGTCCGTTTAAACGGACTTTAATTTTCAGCCCAGAAATAAATTTCTTGGTTCACTACAGTTAGAACGAAACAGCCCTAGCCAAAAACAAAAGATGCTGCGCTCATAAAATATGAGATCCTTAAAATGTAGTAGACTTTAGTATCTAATTCAGCAGTTCCCAAAATGCCCAACATAACTGTTAATTTACCCCAAGATTCTTATGCGATCGCGATCGCGCCTGATAGTCTCAAGCAGTTGGGTAGTCAGATGAAACAAATAAATTTGGGCAATAAAGTATTAGTAATCTCTAACCCAGAGATCTTTGCTCATTATGGCGAAACCTGTCTTAACTCACTTAAAGAAGCTGGTTTTGATACCTATACTCATTTGATACCTGCGGGAGAATCACATAAACATCTTCAGTCAATTCAAGCAGTGTATGATGTTGCTCAGGCTAACCATTTAGAACGATCTTCTACCTTTGTAGCTTTAGGTGGGGGAGTGATTGGCGATATGACGGGATTTGCCGCAGCAACTTGGTTGAGAGGAGTTAATTTTGTTCAGGTGCCTACTTCTTTGCTGTCAATTGTCGATGCTTCTGTCGGCGGAAAGACAGGGGTTAATCATCCCCAGGGAAAAAACCTCATCGGTGCTTTTTATCAGCCAAAACTAGTGGCGATCGACCCAAATTTATTACAAACCCTACCTCTTCAAGAATTTCGTGCAGGAATGGCAGAGGTGATTAAATATGGCGTGATTTGGGACGCAGATCTATTCACTAAACTAGAGCAACACGATCGACTCGATTCACTAGAGCATGTAGGGAGTAACCTACTAGAAACCATTGTGACGCGCTCTTGTCAGGCAAAAGCTGAAGTAGTCGGTCAAGATGAAAAAGAAGCAGGATTACGGGCAATTCTCAACTATGGACATACCATTGGTCATGCGGTAGAAAGCCTAACTCACTATCAACAGTTTGTGCATGGGGAAGCCGTAGCAATTGGCATGGTTGCAGCTGGAAAAATTGCCGTAGAGATGAACTTGTGGAGACAGGCAGAAGCAGATCGTCAAAATGCTTTAATAATTAAGGCAGGATTACCGACAGAAATTCCTCAGCAGTTAGCGATCGCCGATATCTTAGAAACAATTAAAAGCGACAAAAAAGTAAGCGCAGGAAAAGTACGCTTTATCTTGCCAACGGCGATCGGCAAAGTTATTATTACAGACCAAGTTACACCAGAAATTATTGAGCAAGCTCTAAGCTCTAAGCTTTAAGCTCTAAGTTTTTAATCAACTACCTACTGTTCACTGTTTACTGCTTACTCAAAAAATGTCTTTAGAACCATGTCTTTAGAACCTTGTAATGTTTGCGGTGTTCTTAATGCCGAAGGAACAGAAATTTGTTTAAGCTGTGGCTATCCCACTAAAGGAAATAAAAGACCAGCGATTTTTCGTTGGGTGGCGATCGCTTTAATTATTTGTTTTGCTCTACCGTTCATCTCAGGGTTAATTAACTGGATTTTATGGCAATTAAAGCCAGAATCGCCCTCAAATCAACCTCAAGTTTCGGTAATTCAAAATATCTAAGGTTAAGATGTGACGAGAGTTTATATATTTGATTTCTCGCAGTGATTAGAGACATAGATAGTTCGGCTCGGCAGACAATTATTCAACAACACAATCTCGTCTATGAATATCTGCGCCAAGGTGCTACTAGCCAAACGCCTCCAGAGTTGATTCAAAAGTTTCAGCAGTTGTTGCAACAAGCTAAAAACGATGAGCCTCAAGTATCTAAAGCACTAGAGAAGATAATCTTTGCTCAAGAGTCACAATTTGATTCGTTTCTCAGCCAATGTTTTTATACAATTTTAGCTGACTGGCTAAATCAGCCAGAGTCAAGAGTTTATGTTGGTCAACTGCTAAATACTTTAGATATCGTCTGCCAATCCAGCTCTTATAATCGCAGTCGAAAACAGTTAATTCAACTAATTAAAAACTATCAGCAGTCAGAATCTTATCAACAGCTAAAGTTGCTCGTTGCTCTAATTTACCCAGGATCGGCGATCGCTAAAAATTTAGATAACTCTCTAGTCACTAACGAGTCAACAGGTAACAGCAATAGTCCGTTAACCTCAATCATTAACACTTATTTAATCCGCTATACCTATTTATATCCATATTTTTTGCCTCAAGATCTCAAAATACAGCATCTGATGGAGCAGATCGAGCAACTACAGAAGCATCGTCAACAAGACTTTGAAATTCTCTTATCCAGACACATTATTTATCGCTTTCGACTCAAGCAGCTTGCCAAAATGAAGATGATGGCAACAAGTGCTGGAAAAATGATCACCAAAGTTAATAATCCTAGTTTACTATCCGAAAAAGCCTTTCAAATTGCTTTACAACAGTACGTTGGTAAAATCGAGCAAAACAGTACTCTCTTAGAGCGATCGCAACGCTTTGTCGCTGAAAACCAATATCGTCCCACTTACCAAGTCTTCAAACAAGATTTGCACCATTTCTTAGCCAATAATATCAAGCCGAGAAATAGTACCTATCAGTTTTCTCGCCTGCTAGAACAAAAATTAGTTGATATTTTCCCCCAAGCTAACGAAAAACCCCTCAATCAGACTCAGATTCTCCAAACTTGTCGGCAATTGTTTAGCTTTTTGATTCCCGATCCTAGATTAAATAATAATCGCGATCAATTTGCTGAGTTGTTAGCTAATTTAGGTACAGCACAAGCAATGATGATCTTAATTAAAATTACGCTGATTTGCCCTGAATCAAAAGCCGACTTAGAGAAAAAAATCTGTCTGATTGCCACGTACTATCAACATCAAACTATTCAACAAAATCCTTGGTTGCTCAAAAGTTTAGAACATTTATTAATTGCTTTTAGCATCTATTTTGGCAAAATCGATGTTTCCATTGTTAAATCAGCACTTAGCAGTGAACAATGAGCAATGAACAGTGAACAATGAGCAGCGAACAATGAGCGATCAGCAATCAGTAATTAATAATCAGTAATTAGTTTAAATTGCTTCTGTAGAGCGTAATGCCATTAAATCTAATTGAGACAATTGTTCATAGGCGTTGTCTAGATAGCCTTGTCCGCGCAGGTAGCCTGTGTTTGCCCCAGGCATAATATATTTAAGGGTTTTAGAGTCAAAGCGATCGCGTAAATCAGCAATACTATTTAACTGTCGCCTCCAGTGGAAAGTTTTGGCAGTTCGTAAGGGAACAATTTCCGCTGGAGATTTGGGTAGTAAATGTCTTCCTGTAAATAATATTCCGCCCTGTTGTCGATAGTAAAGGCAGCTAGAGCCAGGAGAATGTCCAGGAGTCCAAATTAATTCTAAATCTGGGCTAATAGTCAAACTCCCAGCAAAGGATGTTACCTCCACCTCTGGCAAAAGGTAAGCTTCTTGCTCTTGAACAATTACTTGGCAACCCCAAGACTGCTGCATTTGTAGAACATGCTTACCAATGCCTCCTCGATGACTAATAATTAACGCCTGAATTCCTCCCTGAGACTGGATAAATTCCTGATTGACTTCATTCCAAGCAGGACAATCGAAGAGAATATTGCCAATTTTATCTACAATTAAATAAGATGTAGCACCTAAAGTATCTCGATTAGGTGTAAACGCAAATATTCCTGGCACAATGAGGCGGGGAATTTTAGTGTTACCAGGACTAGCGGTTATTTCTGTCAAGTTTTGGGGCATTCTATCAACTAAAGGTAATTTAAATAATTGTTTAATTGCACTTGTATTTTATATTCTTATACTCAATCTACAGTCCAAAATAATAATTGAGCAAGAATCCTCAAAACAGATTCGGAATGTTTGTTTATGAAACTCTGGTTAGTTTTAATTCTTTTAAGCCCCATCGCCTACTTGATAGTCGATCGCAGCATCAAGCATAAAACCACTACTCCTGTTTGGTTATGTTGGTTGGTAATTATGATGCCATCCTTTATTTGGACTGCTTGGACTTATATTTTTGGTGAATCACAGCCTTTGCCTTTTCTAGTTTACCTGGTGCCTTTGATTGTCTGTCCTGTGCTATATGGTTGGTTAGTTCAGCGAGGCAAGATCGAGGATATGAGTAATAAAAATAAAACATCAGCCGATCCTCAAGAGCAAAAAACCCCGATCATGGAAGAAGTGTTGCCGACAATCCCACCCCGTCCAATTAATAGTCAGGAAGAAACAACTTTACGTAACTGTTTTCCCTGGAATATTTATTATCTCCAAAACATCGATTATCGCCCCCAAGCAATCTTTTGTCGTGGCACCCTCAAAACTATTCCCGACAAAGCCTACGACGAGATTAAAGACAATGTTGAGCAGGCTTTTGGCGATCGCTTTTTCCTGATTTTTCAAGAAAGCTTTAAAGGTAAGCCCTTTTTTGCCCTAGTTCCCAATCCTGAAGCCAAAGCGAGCGAACAAGGAATGGTGCAGAATGATGTACGCCTGGGATTTGCCCTGTTGCTATTTTTGATCACTTTGTTAACAACTACAGTTGCGGGGGTCACAATTGATGGTTCATCCGCTGAAGATATTTGGTCGAATCCTCAATCTTTAGTTCGGGGACTGAGCTATAGTTTACCTTTGCTGTTAATTATTGCCATTCAAAAGTTTAGCCACTATTTTATGGCGCTTCACTATAAAATTCGCACAACTCTGCCCTATTTTATTCCGTTTCCCTTTTTACTAGATAGCTTTTCTTTAGGCACTTTAGGGGCAATTTTGCAAAGGCGATCGCCGATGCCTAATCGTAAAGCTCTATTTGATACGGCAATTATAAGTTGTTTATCAAGTCTAGTGGTAATTGTTCCTGTATTGCTCTGGGGATTATCCCTCTCAGAAGTTGTTCCCCTCAAAGAATCATCGGCGTTTGATATTCAGGCTCAAGATCCGCGCCTCTCCTTTTTGCTCAGCCTGTTGGCAAAACTAGCTTTGGGTTCAGCTTTAATACCCGAAATGGGTATTCGGCTACATCCTTTAGCAATGGCGGGATGTGTCGGTTTATTTATTACCGCTATCAATTTGATGCCGATTGGACAGTTAGATGGAGGTCATATTATGCACGCGGTTTTTGGTCAAAAGATGGCGATCGCCGTTGGTCAAATTGCGCGTATCCTCGCCTTACTTTTTGCTCTAATTCATCCTTATTTTTGGGTTTGGACAATTATCATGTGGCTAATTCCCCTAGTCGATCAACCTGCCTTAAATGATGTAACTGAACTAGACAATAAACGCGATTTACTGGGCTTATTTGCTTTAGCTTTATTGATTGTCATTATCTTGCCTCTTCCTAGTGCGATCGGCAATTGGCTTAATATCTAGTTCAATTTGAGATCTAATTACAAAAAGATCGCTCTACTTGAAAATATTCAAAGCGATCGCTTTTTACTAGAGTGTAATCGCAATTTGTTATTTTAAATGTATGGAATTCGAGTGGGATAATAATAAAGAAATGGACGATGAATTACGTCCCGAATACGATTTAGCTCAACTTCCAAGAGGAGTTAAAGGTAAATATACAGAACGTTATCGTCAAGGAACAAACTCGATCTTGTTAGAACCTGATGTTGCTCAAGCATTCCCTAACGCTCAATCAGTCAACGAAGCATTGAGACTGTTGATTAAATTAGCTAAATCTCAAATTGAAATCTAATTACAAGGCGATCGCTCTATCTGAGTATCCCTTTGTTTTTGTCTAACTTCAGAGAATAATTGAAGTATAGAAAACATTGCCTGTACTAAAATGAAAAATATTTAATACCCTACAATTTAATGCCTCAGTTACCCGTAATTACAGAACATATTGAAATAACTCCTGATACTTGTGGAGGAAAACCTGTATTGCGGGACATCGCATTAAGGTGCAAGATATTGTCATCTGGCATGAAAAAATGGGTATGTCACCAGATGAAATCGTTTCCAGCTACTCTACTATTAACTTGTCTGATGTGTATGCTGCCTTAGCTTATTATCACGATCATCTTGAAGAAATTAGACAACATATTAAAGAAGACGAAGAATATATTAAAAAGTTACGAGCAAACACTTCTTCTCTAGTTCAACCTAATATGTTGGGCAAAGTTGAATTTATTTAAAATGCGATCGCCAGATCTGCCAAAATCTGACTTATCTAACCAGGAACATCCAAAACGTAAAATTAAGCAATTTCTCTAACTAGAGCTACTTTTCCATAGCGAGGATCTATTTCTAAAGCCTGGATCTCTAAAGTGTGATGATTAAAAGGTGCTTTATAGGTTATCGTTTCATTGGGTTGTAGAGATAAACACAAGGCAAAAATCTCTAATCTATATTGCTGCGGAATAAAGTTTTCTTCTCCCATTTCCAGCACAATCTGATTCAAAAAAGCCAGCTCGCCAGTGTTGTTAATAATACTTGCGGGAACGTTAAGACTATCGCACCATCTCAATGCCAGAAACCACTTAGCGTCACTCAATCGGTTATAGATTTTCTCTGGTTTTGGGTGCGGGAAAATTTTATACCCTGAATCAACAGCAACAATTGTGCCACCTAAGAAACCACAGATCATTCCAAGGCGATCGCTCATTCAATCTTACTCCTAGAAAACCAAGACAATTTTAGTTTAAATACAAATTAAATACAAAAAGCTATATTTTTCAGCTCAGGCAGATCGAGAATTGCGAGCGCTTAACCCAATCATGTTTACGAGTGTATACGCGATCGCTACTCTAAATCATAACAACTCTTTACTGAGACTAAATTTTAGCCAGGAGATACGGTATTAAAATTAGTAGCTAGTATTCACCCTCACTTTCTCAAAGTAAATTCTTATGACTCAGGCAATCAGTCAGCACACGATTGATATTGTTAAATCTACCGCTCCTATTATTAAAGAACATGGTAAAACTATTACCTCTCGGATGTATGAAATCATGTTTGAGAATCACCCCGAAGTTAAAGCGCAGTTTGATATGTCGGCACAGGCTAATGGTACTCAACCAGCTAAACTGGCAACCGCAGTCTATGCCTACGCAACTCAAATCGACAATCTCGGAGCCTTAAAAACAGCAGTGGATAAAATTGCTCATCGTCATGTAGCTACCCAAGTTTTACCAGAACAATATCCCGTCGTCGGGGAGTGTTTATTACAAGCAATTCAAGATGTCTTGGGAGATGCAGCAACGCCAGAAGTTATGACTGCCTGGAGCGAAGCCTATCAAGCTTTGGCGGAAATATTTATCAACCGAGAACAACAAATTTATCAAAATGTTTGAAATTATTAATCAACTAAATAATCAGCAAAAGTTAATTGCAATTTTTGTAGCCTTGATTAAGAAACGTATCACAATGTAAAAGGATCGATAATTTCTACCTCAAATATTAAAACAAAATTTAGAATTGTAGCGATAATTTCAACCTGAAATTACTTGGTAATTTTTAAGTAAAGTTTTAATTGAGGTTTTAACATGAATTTAAAGGAACTACAAGATTTTGTTTATGATTTTCGTCGCGTATCCTTAGCAGAAATGAAGCTTTATCTACAAGTTGATGGAGAAACTCTTAGCGCGATGCTTAACGGGTTAATTACTCAGGGTTTAGTGCAAAAATCGCCAACGACAGAAGAGTGCAAAACCTGTCAAAAGTGTGAGGCGGAGGAAATTGAATTTTATGAATGGGTTGAAAGTATTTAGTACTTAAAGATTTAATTGACAGTGAAGTAGCGATCGCCAAAAATGGATCTCGATCCATCGCCTAAGTTTGTTAAATTAATTAATTATTGGCAGGACAACTAGTTATGCTACTAGATGGTTCTACAGATTAATTAAGGAAATTAGATCGACAATGAAGCGAGAAGAATTATTAAAGCGTGTAGAAAATAAAGCAGAGATTTCCCGCGTAATCGATCGAGCCGAGCAAGCAATTAAAAATTGGGAGGTAGTCGTTACTGATTTTTTATCTCCCCCCGTACTGGCAGAAGTAGAGTCACTTTTGCAAAATCTCACCGAAATTGAAGCTTTACCTTGGGGTGGCTATCCTCAAGCAGAAAGACAGCGAATTGCCTTATCTCGCCCCGATCTTCCTCTAGATGAATCTCAAATTCCCCTAGCTGCTTTGGATATTGCGGGTAACTTCCTATTCGATCCTGCTACCCATAGAGACTTTTTAGGTTCGCTGTTAGGTACAGGTATTGTCCGAGATAAGGTAGGAGATATCATTGTTTTGGGTGAAAGAGGCGCACAGGCGATAGTTGTTCCCGAAATGGTAGACTTTTTAACCTCTTCCTTAACGCAAGTAAGATCTGTAGCGGTGAAAACTCAACAGATCGACTTTAGCGAGTTAAAAATTCGCCCACCACAAAAAAAAGAAATGACTACTGTAGAAGCCTCAATGCGTTTAGATGCGATCGCTTCAGCAGGTTTTGGCATATCTCGTAGTAAAATGGCAGACGCTATCTCTCATAAAGATGTCCGTGTCAACTGGAAAGAAATTACCCAATCTAGCTACAACGTCAAAGCAGGGGATTTAATTGCCGTACGGGGGAAAGGTAGATTAGAAATCGGCGAGGTATCTGTAACCAAGAAAGAGCGCTATCGCGTTAACCTAGTACGCTATAAGTAAAAGCGATCGGCTATCAGCCAAAACAGTTCGAGTCGCATCACTATAATAATCCCATGGAGGAAACATGTTAACCCCTTTGCGTCTTTGTCCTAAAGGATTAGCTTCGCGTCCGTCTTTGCGCGAGATAATTCCTTATAATCTCAACCATTACTTAAACCTAAAATGACTACAACTCCTCAATCACCAACAACTGACGACGAGCTAAAATATGGCGAAAGAGCGATCGCCGAAGGGGAATTAATTACCTTTCCCAACCCCAGAATTGGTCGTAAATACGATATTAGTATTACCCTGCCTGAATTTACCTGTAAATGTCCTTTTTCGGGCTATCCTGACTTTGCGACGATCTATATTACCTATTGCCCCGATCAAACCGTAGTCGAGCTTAAAGGCTTAAAGCTGTATATTAATAGCTACCGCGATCGCTATATTCCCCATGAAGAAGTAGTCAATCAAATTCTCGATGATTTTGTGGCAGCTTGCGATCCTTTGTCAGCGACGGTAAAAGGCGACTTTACCCCCAGAGGCAATGTGCATACAGTAATTGAAGTACATCACCAGAAATCAGAGTCTAATTAATTTAACTCTAGTAATCGATTACAATAAATCAGTAAAGATTTGTAAATGTAATTTAACTAGAGGATTTAGTCATGAAAAGCGAAATAAAACCAAGTCAAACTCCCGATCTTGAAGATCCTAAGTTCGGTTTTAACTCTTATGCCGAACGCCTCAACTCTCGTGCAGCGATGATTGGTTTTGCAGCAATTTTGATTATTGAATACACTACAGGCAAAGGTTTACTGGCTTGGTTGGGTTTACAGTAAAGGGCTTTGCCCTAGCTATAAGCCATAAGCTATTTAGTTAAGTAATCTAAATCCGCTAAAAGCTAAAGGCTAAAGCCCGAAGCCTAAAAGTTTTTTTTGGTAAATTTGGAGAATGCAGATCGAAAGATGAGGAATTGGAGAAGTTACTGATTAAATCATGCTAAGAGTATTAGTGACTAAAACGACAACTTTAGCCAATATAGGCTGTCAAGCTAAAACTAATGAGCGAATCAGTTACACAAAATAACCAGAATAATTGCGAATCTGGTGCAGTGTTAATTTCTCCCCATCTTTCAACTTCATCTCAGGTCAAATCTCCTCTTCAGTTAGGGGTAATGGCTTCTGGGAGTGGAACTAATTTTGCAGCAGTGGCAAAAGCGATCGCTGATGGCAAACTCAACGCAGAGATCAAAGTCTTGATTTACAATAAACCCTGTGCCAAGGTAAAGGAACGAGCCGAAGAATATCATATTCCCACTGTACTGCTCGATCATCGCGCTTATCAAAACCGAGAAGATTTAGATCGCGAAATTGTAGCTGTTTTCAAAGCCTATGGTGTAGATTGGGTAATCATGGCAGGCTGGATGAGAATTACAACTCAGGTTTTGCTCGATGGCTATCCTAACCGCGTGATCAATATTCATCCTAGTCTATTGCCTAGTTTTAAGGGAATTAAAGCAATTGAACAAGCGTTGCAGGCAAAAGTTAAGATCACTGGCTGTACGGTGCATTTAGTCAGCCTAGAAGTAGATAGTGGTGAGATTATCATGCAGGCTGCCGTGCCAGTCTTGAGGGATGATACTCTAGATACTCTTCATGCCAGGATACAGGTGCAGGAACATCAGATTTTGCCTCAAGCGATCGCCATTGCTGCATCTCAATCAAGCTAGCTTATCGTCAAAACATTAGTAATAAAATTGCAGCCAAAAGACCATAATCGCGATTAGGCTCCAAGCCCTTGCCCTAAAGGACTAGTCCTAAAGGATTAGCTTCGCGTCCTTCGCGTCGTACCCGAATGGGTATACGCTTTGCGATCGCTCATTAGTCAAGAGGCTGCTAAAACTTGCTATATTCAGTTTTTTTAACTGTAATCAAAGTTGGTTTAGTATTGATTAAGATTAATCCCAGCTTCTTTCGCCATTGCACCGATGCCTCTTTTTTCTAGAGTCTTAATGGCTTTAGTTGATAGACGTAATCTTACCCAGCGATTACCTTCCGCCCACCATACTCTTTTCCATTGCAGATTAACACCCTGCAATTTTTTGATCCGACGGTGCGAGTGAGACACTGCCATCGCGTTATTGGCTTTTTTGCCCGTTATTGTACACTTACGACCCATGATTTACCTTAAAATACGTTTCACAATCTATCATTATAGTCAAACTTAGACCTAGATTATTATTTTATTCAAAAGCTTCAAGCTATAAGCTATAGGTTCTAGGCATTTGGCATAAAGTAGCTAACCCCAACGATGAGCAAACAGCATTAACTCTTCAACCGAAAATTCGTCCTGCCAACTACAGTTTTGACACTTAAACCCAAATCTTTGATTAGTCAGAAATTCTCGATACTCAATTTTTTTAGATAAGCAATGGGGGCAGCGACCTTTAAGTATGCAAGATTTTAACGATTCCTGTTTGTCTTTGATAGCTTTTTCTGAATAATAATATTAATCTAACTTATTTAATGCATAATAATATATTTGTTGTCAGTACGTTATTGTACTAATGTTTAACCTCTACGAGAACCTAACAGGCGAATAAATTCATTTTGTACCAGATGATAACATTCACAAGCTGTTTCTTCTAACGCCTGTTGACTGAGAATCGTGATTTTACCCCTGCTATAGCGAATTATGCCCGCTTGCTGTAAAATACCTGCGGCAACGGTAACTCCAGAACGGCGCGTACCTAACATATTGGCAATAAATTCTTGAGTTAATGGCAATTCATCTTTTAAGATGCAGTCTTGAACTGAAAGCAGCCAGCGCGCCAGTCTTTCCTCAATATTATGCTGACGATTGCAAGCAGCACTTTGAGATACCTGAGTTAACAACGCTTGAGTATAGAGCAAAAGTAGCTTTTGTAGTTTTTCTCCTCGCTGAAACTCTTCAAGCACCACTTCTGCTGGAACTTCCAGTGCTGAACCAGAAATCTGTACTATGGTTCTACTGGTGGTGGAATAGCCACCTAAAATGGCCGTTAGACCAATCATACCTTCATTGCCAATTAAACCGATCTCCGTAGTTGAACCATCCACCATAATAGACACGAGAGAGATCATGGCTCGTTGGGGAAAATAAATTTTGCGAATCGGTTCGTTGGGTTCTAAAAGAATTTCTCCACTGATGAGATTAACTTGTTTTAGATGCGAAGCGAGACGGCGATATTCAGCTGGGGGCAAAGCTGCCAATATTTGATTGATTGGGAGATCTGCATGATCGCTCATTATTTTGTCAATTTAGATTAATTAAATCGAAGCAGAGTATACTAAGGTCTATGCTTCAATCAGATAAATCTTCTAAATCTTCTGTCATGGCGCTCTAGTATAGGCTTCAGGGTCATAAAATTAGACTATTATTTAGCACAATTGCCGATAATAATCTGATTCGTCAAAAATTATACAGAACAAAAATGACGCGATCAGTCCGTTATTGTACATAAGTTTACATTTCGCAATAAAAAAACACTTAATCGCATTTGTGGGATTAAGCATTTTATTAAGTAAAGCTAATTATGGCTGCACGCAGCTAATCGCCTGCGTTAGAAATGTTAAATATCTAGATCATCGAGATTTAAGTTGGGTGCGTGAGTCTCAATAAATTCTCTTCTGGGAGCAACGCGATCGCCCATCAACACAGTAAAAATGCGATCGGCTTCAGCTGCATCATCGATCTCTACCTGTTTCATCGCACGGGTTGCAGGATTCATGGTGGTATCCCAAAGCTGTTGGGGCATCATTTCACCTAAACCTTTGAATCGCTGGATCGTATAGTTGGCATTATCAGGAAATTCAGCAATGCGCTGTTGTAATTCGCGATCGCTATAGCAATATTGATGGTTGCGTCCCCGTTCTAATTTATATAGTGGGGGACAGGCAATATAAATATAACCCTGATCGACTAAAGCCCTTTGATAACGGAAGAAGAAGGTTAAGATTAAAGTTCTAATGTGCGCTCCATCAACGTCAGCATCCGTCATAATCACAATGCGGTGATAGCGTAATTGGGAAGGATCGAACTCATCTCCTTTGATACCTAACCCCAAGGCGGTAATCATCGACTGAATCTCATTGTTCTTATAGATTTTGCTGTCATCAGTCTTTTCAATGTTGATAATTTTACCTCTTAGGGGCAAAATTGCTTGAAAACGGCGATCGCGTCCTTGTTTAGCACTGTTATGAACAAATACACCACTAGCTAAAGCAAAGTTATGAGTATGGGGAACTTCAATATCATAAACATCATATCTTTCTGTAACAGGCTCGATTTTGACAACTCTGTGGTTATAGTTGGCAACTGCTTCATAAGCCTGTTCTCGATCTCCAGCAAAGTAGCGAGTAGTAAAAGTATCGAATTTCAACAAGGATTTATCCTTAGTCTGAAGACGATGTTGACGGTAAGTCTCTAAATCTAGACTACCTTGTTCTATTTCAATCTGTTTTAAGGCTTCAAGGGTTTTAAGGTAATAAGTCTTATTTAAAGCTTCACGACGTTTTTGACGAAACTCATCCGTCCACTGTTCTTTGGTTTTTGCTTGACGCCAAGCTAACAACTCTTGATTTTGCCATTGTTTTTGCGCAATTTCTGATAGTTCTTGTTTGGCTTCTGGGTGATTAGCAAAATATTTACTAGTTCTGGCAGCTTGAGCTAATTTGTTGGCTTCATCACTCCAGTACTCTTTTTGTGCTTGTTCTAAGTGTTGTCGATTTTGTTGGCGATATGCTTCATTACTTTCATAAAATTCTCGCCATTTTTGCATCATGTAAGCTTTATAGGCTTCGTCTTGCCACTGTTTTTTAGCCTGTTGGGATAACAATTCTCTGGTTTTAGGCTGCTTCATGCGATCGCTCATTTTAGAACGAAATTCGGCACTTTGACGAATTTGTCGACACTTTTCGATTACTTCAGGACGATGAAGAGTTTTTTCAATCTGAATTCGATGCAAGGCAAGATGTTCTGAGGCAGAAAGTCTTTGCAGATTAGTAGGATTATTGTTCAGCTTATTAAAATCAATATGATGACAATGCTCACCATCTTCTTGCTGATAAACGCCCTGCCAACGGTTATACCAATCAGCAATAGTATGGGTAAATAGCCAAGAATCAGAACGAGTATCCCAAACCATTTCATAACCATCAATGGTGATACCTGGTTCCTGAATGTCAGAAAGTTTACGATACAGTGGCATCAGAGAGTCATTACTTGTCAAAGATGCTGCTGCTTTATAAGTACCGTTGCGTAATAAGAAACGATGGTCTGGAGTACAGATAATTTCTGCTCCATTATCAAGAGTTACTTTGATCACCTCGGCATTTTTTTTGGTAACTCTAGCGTTGATAATTTTTTCCACCCCAACTTTGCCATCTTGACGAATTGTGTAGCAGAAATTTTGCTTACCAGCTTCTTGCTCGGCTACTAGCTCTTTAAAACTGAGAGAGCGACCATCTATTAAAGCTACTTCTGTATCTCCTGAAAAACATCCCCCCGCTGAATCGCCTTCCACCAGGAAGATCTCTGACTCTTCAGGATCGCGAGAACTACAGTCAGCGAGCTTTCCTGGTAGAGGAGAAGATTCTAATACAGATTTACGGCGGACTAATTCCCGTGCATGACGAGCGGCTTCGGCTGCTTTAAAAGACTGCACCGCCTTCTCAATAATCGAGTCCCCTACATTGAGATTAAACTCTAGGTATTCATTCAAGACTTCTCCTACCAGAGAATCAACAATACCGCGAACTTCTGTATTACCTAGCTTGGTTTTTGTCTGTCCTTCAAATTCAGGATCGGGTACTTTAACCGAAACAACTCCCGTTAAACCCTCGCGGATATTTTCACCCCCTAGGTTAGAATCACTTTCCTTCAGCTTGTTGCGCTTACGGGCAAAAGAATTCATGGTTCTAGTTAGGACAGTTTTCAATCCTTCTAGATGAGTTCCACCATCAATGGTGCGGATGTTGTTAGCAAAGCCCAACAGGTTATCACTATAGGCATCAATACACCACTGCAAAGCTACTTCTACAGTTACGCCATTTTTCTCTTTGTTGATATAAATAATATTCTCATGAAGAGCATCTTTGTCGCGATTCATATATTCGACATACTCTTTGATCCCACCCTCGTAACAAAAAGTGTCCTGACGCTGTTCTTCTCCACGGTTGTCGCTGAAGGTAATCTTAATCCCTGCATTGAGATAAGCTAACTCTTTTAACCGTTTTGACAAGACATCATATTCAAAAACAGTGGTTTCAGTAAAGATGGTATCATCAGGAATAAAATGAACCGATGTTCCCGTGCGTTTAGGCTGTTCTTTGTTCGGCTTCACTTCTAACTGACCTTGAGGTTTACCCTGTTGGTAGGATTGCAGATGAACCTTTTGGTCGCGCCAGACTGTAACCTCAACTAATTTAGACAGGGCATTAACAACCGATACACCGACTCCATGTAAACCACCAGAAACCTTGTAACCACTGCCGTCACCACCAAATTTTCCTCCAGCGTGCAGCACTGTCATTACTGTTTCCAGGGCAGACTTGCCTGTTTTAGAATGAATTCCTGTGGGAATACCCCGTCCGTCATCGGTGACCGTGATTGAGCCATCGGGATTAATGTCAACTTCGATATGGGTGCAAAAACCAGCCAATGCCTCATCAATCGAGTTGTCCACCACCTCATATACCAGGTGATGCAGTCCCTTGGGCCCTGTTGAACCAATATACATCCCTGGACGTTTGCGTACTGCTTCTAAACCCTCCAGTACCTGAATTTGATCGGCATCGTAAGTGGTAGTCATGTATTTCTCCGAAAAAGCCTTAGAGCGTTAGTGATTGATGCGTGATGAAAAATTACTCAAAAATTCTAACACAAAAGGTCTATTGACCGCCTTAAAGCTTTCTAAATTGATCTTTGGCTGTGGGATTGTACCCTTGATTTATGGCGAGATAATGATCGACATTCCAATAGAGCTATTTGTCCTTCGGGTTGCGCCTTCTTGATAAACTTAAACTTAAGCATAGTCAAGATAAAATCGATAAAATTTATGCCCTCTGCTAATAAAGCCCAGGATGTCCAGGTGTTTCCCGTCGCTGCTGATACTCGCGTGTTGCGATCGCGTACTTGGTCACGACTCAAATTTGAAATTGAATACGCCCTCCAAAAAGGGACTACTGCTAATTCTTATTTAATTGAAGCAGAACGGGTAGCGTTATTCGACCCCCCAGGAGAATCTTTTACGCAAATATTTCTGGATGCGCTGCAAGCTCGGATCGATCCGCAACAGATTGATTATGTCGTGTTAGGGCATATTAATCCTAACCGCGCTGGTACTCTCAAAGCTTTACTCGCCATTGCACCCCAAATTACCATTGTTTGTTCTAATCCTGGTGCGATATCTCTAGCCAAAATTCTGCCTGATACAGAATTAAAGCTGCAAATTATTAAGGGAGAAGATACTCTCGATCTTGGTCAAGGTCATGTTTTAGAGTTTGTGACTACTCCTAACCCGCGTTACCCCGATCATCTTTGTACTTACGATCCGCAAACGGCAGTTTTATATACCGATAAAATATTTGGTTGTCATGTGTGTGGCGATCGCGTTTTTGATGAAGGTTGGACGGTAGACAGCGAAGATCGGCGCTACTATTTTGATTGTTTGATTGCCCCCCACGCGCGACAAATGATGATTAGTCTGGATAAACTGGCGGCTAAACCTGCTCGTGTCTACGCTACAGGCCACGGCTCTTTGGTTAAATATAGCCTAATGGAGCTAACAGCCGATTATCGCACCTGGGCGCAACAGCAGAATACTCTTGAATCACGGGTGGCTTTAATTTATGCTTCTGCCTATGGTAACACCGCCACTATAGCTCAGGCGATCGCCAGAGGAATCACCAAAGCAGGGGTAGCGGTAGATTCAATTAATGCTGAATCTGCCAAACCAGAAGAAATCAAAACGGCAATTGAGCAATCTGCGGGCTTTATTATGGGTTCACCTACCCTGGGAGGACATGCCCCAACTCAGATTCAGTCAGCTTTAGGGATTGTTTTGGCAAATGCAGCTAAGACTCAGCTAGCAGGGGTATTTGGCTCTTTTGGCTGGAGTGGTGAAGCAGTCGACTTGTTAGAAAATAAATTTCGTAATGCAGGTTATAAGTTTGGGTTTGAACCGATCCGCATTAAGTTCACACCTACAGATGCGGTACTCAAAACCTGTGAGGAAGCGGGTACAGACTTTGCCCAAGCCCTCAAAAAAGCTCGACGCGATCGCCAAAAAGTAAGACAGGCTCAAGGTATTGATTCTGATGTAGATCGTACAGCTAAAGCTGTTGGTAGACTGGTAGGCTCAATGTGTATTGTCACCACTAAACAAGAGGAAGTATCGGGGGCGATGTTAGCTTCTTGGGTATCCCAAGCTACTTTTAATCCGCCTGGTTTAACTGTGGCTGTGGCGAAAGATAGAGCGATCGAATCTCTTTTATTTAAAGGTAATAACTTTGTGCTTAATGTTTTGCCCGAAGGTAAACATATTCCTTTGATGAAGCATTTTCTCAAGCCGTTTGCTCCAGGAGAAGATCGTTTTACAGATGTAGCTACAGAGGAAGCTAGTAATGGTTGCCCGATCTTAAAGGATGCTTTGGCTTATGTTGAATGTCAGGTAGCTAACCGCTTAGAATGTGGCGATCATTGGTTGCTCTATGCTGTCGCCCAACAGGGTAATGTTCTACAACCTGATGGTATTACAGCGATTCATCATCGTAAATCAGGAACACATTATTGACGCTAACTGACGTTACCCATAGAAGAGTTAGTAATTACAATTATGTCGGGAGATAGGGAGACAATACTTCTCGTTTAACAAATGCGGATTAATCTATGAGGCTAGAAAAGTAACGAGTAACGAGTAACAAGTAACCCTACCTACTATTCACTACCTATTTGCGAAGCTTATCCTTTAGGACTACCTACTACTTAACTAATCAATAACAAAGCTTAAACGAGAAGTATTGGATAGGGAGATAGGGAGATGGGGAGATAATTATTGCCCCAAGTCCCCACACCCCTACGTAAAAACTATAGAGTAAATTAGCAGGTGCGTAATATCAGAATTATTAAGTTTACTTGAACAAGCAAACTCTTCTACTTTTTAGGAGGATTTTTAGTAACAGAGGTAAATTTATCTGACTGCAATGGTTTAATTACTTGGCTGGTTTGAATTTGCTGCTCTAGCTGTTCGGTGCTGGAAACTAAGCCACCTAAGCCATTAACCAGATCGCGAACATTTTTGAGAAAGGCAGGATCTCCTGTCAGCGACTCCAGATCGGAGGTAATTTTCTGCGCATTATCAAAAGTTACTCTAGCCGAATCTAAAGTCTGCTGTAGACTAACTACACCCCGATCGCTACCAAAGCTTTCAGTAATATTTTTGAGATTATTGGAAGCAACTACCGCGTTCGTAGTCAACTCGTTGAGATTGCGCGCTAGTTTTTTGGTATCAGCAGCATCGACTGTTTTATCTATTTTAACTACTAAAGTTTGAAGGCGATCGCTAGTGGTGCTAATACTATCTAAAGTACTGGTCAAATTAGACTCATTTTGAGCAATTAGCTGTTCGACATCCTTAGTTAATTGATTAACTTGTTTAGCAGTGGTTTGAAAAGCCTCAGCGGTAGTAACCAACTCTTGAGAAGTATTCTTGACCTCTTTCTGTAGCTCATTGACTAGTGCCGTCGTGTTTTTGGTTAAACTGGCAACTTCTGAGGCAGCAAGCCCTGTATTTTCTACGGTTGAGTTTACTTTCGCCACAAATTCTGGTGTACTGTAAGCTCTACTAAGACGATAGGTATAGGGCAAGAGATCGTCTATGGTAATGGCTTTTTCGCCCCTTAGCCGAGCATTATCACAAATTATTTGGTCAGAATCGCAATTTGAGCCAGCAGGATCCATATTAACTACATTGGCGGCTAAAGAGGATTGAGGAATAATGTCAATAAAAGTATTACCAATTAGCCCTGAGCTTCTTGCTACTAGGGTTGCATCGCGAGGAATCAACAGCTCGTTAGAATTAATCTCAATCACAACATCCACCCCATTGGTACTGGGCTGAATATCATCGATCCTACCCACCTGTAAACCTCTATAACGTACACCATCGCCAATTTTAATGCCGTTGACATCAGGAAAATCGGCAATAATTTGATAGCTTTTGTTGCTGAATGAAAAACCTCTAATCCAGAGTGCTAATCCGCTAAACAGCAAAATTCCCAAGATAATTAGTAACCCAACTGAACCCTCTCTTAAGGTACGCGATCGCATACAACTCCTCTTAATTATTTAATTCTATTGTAGTCAGAGATCGCCCTGGTCAGACCGTCGATCAAGTGACGTGAATGGGCCCATCTATGCTACCGCTAAAAAACTGTCTTACGAGGGGGTTATCGGTAGTATCAATATCTTCGACTGTACCAATCCATTGTATTTTGCCATCGTAGAGAAAAACAATCCGATCTGCCGTGCGACGAATCGTACTGTGTTGATGACTAACCATAATGTAGGTGCCACAGCCACGTACTGTACATTGTAAATCGCGCACCAAATTTTCAATTACAGTCGAGGCGATCGGGTCTAAACCTGCGGTGGGTTCATCGTACAGCACGATTTCTGGTCTACTTTGAGGATTTTCGGGGTTAAAAATAATTGAACGAGCAAAGCTAACTCGCTTGCGCATCCCCCCTGATAACTCAGCAGGAAAACGGTTATTAGTGCCTGATAAACCCACCATTTCTAGCTTTTCATTAACTAATTCTTTGATTCTACGCCGATTCAGGTTTGAGTGTTGGTAAAGCAAAAAGCCAACGTTTTCCTCTACAGTCAGAGAATCAAATAAAGCAGCCTGTTGAAACACCATACTAATCCCAATGGGATCGCTTTGGTCTTCAATTAAGCCTGTGCGTTTTTCACCATTGATATAAATTGCTCCCTGGTCAATTGGCATCAACCCAGCAATCATGCGGAGTATAGTCGATTTTCCTGTCCCAGACGGGCCGATAATGACTAATGCTTCTTGTCGAGCAATTTTAAGATTCACTCGATCGAGAATCACATTCTTACCAAATGCTTTGCTCACTCCCCGAAGCTCAATTAAAGGAACTTGCGGATCGATTTGAGTTACCCCTGGATTTTCTGTGGTTACTGCCATAAGCTCAAAGTTTAATCGACTATGCTTATTTTACTCTTCAAGTTCTAGACCGAATACGCGAGCCACAGATTTGGACACTTTATAACCAGAATCAATTGATTCGAGGGGATCTTTACGTAAACGATGGCGCAGACATAAAACAATCACTCGGCGAATGTCATCCACTGTAACTTCAGTCCTTCCTTCAAAAGCAGCGATCGCCTTAGCAGCACGGTTAGTTACAATATCACCCCGCAAACCATCTACATCTAATTCTGAGCAGATCTCCGAAATTTTGACCCGCAAATCATAATCCAGCTTCACTGAAGGTAAGAGTTGCTGCGCCTGGACGATTTTTGCTTGTAAAGCTGATTGTTCTGCATCATACTTTTGACTAAAAGCATCAGGATTACCGTCAAAGTCGCTTCTTTGTTCGACAATTTGCACTCTAAGATCTGGTTCTTTTACTGTGCGGATCTCGGCGTGCATACCAAAGCGATCTAGTAGCTGGGGACGTAATTCTCCTTCCTCTGGATTTCCCGAACCAACCATGACAAATTGTGCTGGGTGACGAATTGAAATTCCTTCCCTTTCTACAGTATTCCAGCCTCCAGCAGCGGAATCTAACAGTACATCTACTAGATGATCGTCTAAAAGATTAACCTCATCGACATACAGAATGCCACGATTGGCTTTAGCGAGCAATCCAGGTTCAAAGGCTTTAATTCCCTCAGCAAGCGCTTTTTCTATATCAATTGTGCCACATACTCGATCCTCCGTTGCACCTAGGGGTAAATCGACCATCTGCACTTTTTTCTTAACAGTCTCGATTGCTTCTCCCTGTTCCAGCTTTTGCTTGACTTCATCACTCATGAGATCGGGATCTTGCGGATCGCTATTAAATGGATCGCCCGCTACGACATCAATTTCAGGTAATAGATCGGCTAAAGCACGAATAGTGGTGGATTTGCCTGTACCGCGATCGCCCATAATCATTACCCCACCAATTTTGGGATCGATTACGTTGAGCAAAAGAGCTAGTTTCATCTCTTCTTGTCCCACAATAGCCGTAAAGGGAAAAACCTGGCGACGAGTTCTCTTAGGGGAGGGGATTGTTGCAGTCATATTAATCTTGGTATATCAAACAGGTGAGCTTGCCGTTATAGTCGTACAAAGTTAGATTAGGACAATTAGGGTGATCGACTCGTAGGTAGTAGGTAGTAGGTAGTAGGTAGTAAGAGGCAGTATTTCAAAAATGTCCTAACGTTTTTACGTACGGCTATAATTGCTTATTTTTAAACGTATTTTATTGTGCCATGTTTCAGGGTTGCTCAGCTATTGAAGGATGAGGAATGACGATAAAGCCTGTATCAATATTTCCCAAGACGATATTTTTTGCTTCTCCCCAATACCACCAGTGAGCAGCGACATAGGCGCAGAGGAGGCTATCTAAGCGATCTTCGATCGCCTTTAATTCTTTGCCTGTTTGTTTGGTGGCGATCGCAGGAAGATAATTTAAAGAAGATAGACTAAGAGCAGGTTCTAGCTTGGGCAAAATATTTGTAATATAGCCTCGTAATTTAATTAACTCGTTACGGCGATCGCTTAATTTACCCTTTTTGTATTTTAAGATTTTTTCTAACCCAAATAAATTAATTGTGGCAGGATGGGGAAATACTTCGATTTGGTATCTGCCTAACTGCTGTGGCTCAATAGTTGGTGCGTGTTGAAAGTTTTTAGCTAGTAAACTTTGACTAAAACCAGTAGTGCGCAGGGCAAATTTAAGATTTAGATTAGCGGGATAGCAGCCTGCATGATAGCGACCAAAATATTTATGGGTTAACTTATCAGCTAATCTCATTCCTGTATGATTATTGATGATTGTCGGCGCATCAATAGCAATTAAAGCTGGTATTTCCCCCAATGCCTGGTAATCAATCCAGTGCAAAATATCCTCAATGTTTAAAATTGTGGTGAGATCGAGAATTTCTAAAGTGTTATGTTGCCATTCTAGACAGCATAACCCGCTTGCACCAGATGACCAGCCAAAATCAACCCCAATAAATTTCATCTATAGCCGTACAAAGTTAGATTAGGACATTAATAGTAATCGGCTCGAAGGTAGTAGTTAGTAGGTAGTAGGTAGTAGGTAGTCCTAAAGGACGACGCGTAGCTAGTACCATATCCGAAGGTGTATCCGTGATAGACAAGGGTATAACATGCTTTAGCATAAGCTTCGTGACCGTAGGGCGACGCGTAGCTAGTCCTAAAGGATAAGCTTCGCAAATACTTTAGTAAATCCTTTAGGGCAAATAGACTTTAGTTAAAAAACGCCCTAAAGTTTAGTATTGCTATAGCACTTTTTTATTCTGGGAAAACCGTTAGCTTATAGCTTTTTGATAACTTTAAACGGAAGTAGATTGCTTGTTAGGTGATAACTTAATTCCCAGACTTTGAAAGTAAGCTATTCCAACGGCTAATAAGAAAGAAAAATAGGCAACAATTTGCCCTAGATATAGAGTCTGTCGGTAGCCAAATAAAGCTTTAAAAATAATTCCAGGAAACTTTTGATCGGGTAGTATGTTTGAGCCATCCCATACCTGAGCGCCCAAAATGCAAGAATCATTAACACCTAAACACCAGTTATGAGCCGATAGCTGAGAGATTAACCCTAATGCAGCATCAAAGTGCTTAAGCGCACCCATGACCAAACCACCAACAATTAATAGTAAAAATACTCCCATCACCTGAAAGAATAAGCGAATATTAATTCTTACTCCCAAGGAAAATAGAGCAATTCCCATTAACGCAGCTACGGTTAAACCAGCGATCGCACCAAGAGTGGGTAAAGTCCAATCCTGCTGAAATTTTGCCAAGATAAACAACACCGTCTCAAAGCCTTCTCGGACTACCGCAATAAAAATTAAGAGAAAAACAGCCTTACCAGAATTTTCGTTGCCTAAAGCTGAAGTAATTGCCCCTTCAACCTCTCCTTTGAGAGATTTTGCCTGTTTAGTCATCCACAGCAGCATCCAACTTAACATGGCGATCGCCACTACCCCAAAGATCCCTTCTAACAGTTCCTTAACTGCGGGTGCATAAATCCCTCCCGCCGTCTCGACTCCCGAAATTACCCCTGTCAAGAGCAAGCCTACGGCGATACTGGCAATAATTCCCGCAAATATTCCTAAATAAACCCAGCGATATAATTGCGTTTGATTTGCTTTCTTCAAACAAGCCATGACGATACCGACGACTAAGGCTGCCTCAAATCCTTCCCGCAGTGTAACGATAAAAGTAGGCAATACAGTAGTAAAATCCATGTTCAATAGTTTGGATATTAAAGATTTAAAGCTTTAGAGTAAATTTTCTTGCTGAACATTAATTAAATTAGTTAGTTATCAGATGCCAAAACCAAGTGACGGTGAAAAAAGTAATTACGGCGAATCCCACGACGATTAAGGCAAGCACAAGAATTAAGCCAAAAATAAATAAGCGATCGCTTTTACTCGATTTTGTCAGATCGAGATGCTTTTCTAATAATTCCAGATTTTTAACGTTAGCTTTCCAACCTAAATCGAATAAATCCCCCACCACAGGGACAGTACCAGCAAAAGAATCAATCAAAATATTGCCGACCATTTTTCCCAAAATCTCGCGAGGAACGCCCATTCTGGCAGCTTCAACCACAATATAGGCAGCAATGCCACCTGTGATGGTATCACCACCTCCAGGAATTAAACCTAAAATGGGATCTAACCCAAAACTGATCTTAGTGCCAGGAATGGCGATCGCATTATCCAAGATTCTACTAACACGACGCAACCTTGTAAGTTTACTAATCTGTTTGGGAGAAAGTTCTGTTTTCATCGGCTACAAAAAAATTAGGCGTTGGTAATTGAATGTATGATTTACAAAGTGTCTCGGTTCGCAGCTTTCAGCTATTAGCTATTAGCTTTTAGCTCTTTTGATTTAACTAGCTTGCAGCCAAATTAAAAATCCTACCTCTATTTACCAATGCCAAAAATTAATCCCCGTAATTCAGTAATCAGTAATCAGTAATCAGTAATTAGTAATCATTAATTACCCAAATCTTCCATTGCCAGGCGAATTTGCTCAATCCGTCGGCGATTAACGCCCAAGTCTGATTCACCTACCCGCGCAGCAGATCTAACCTGAATGATGTTTTGATCTTCAGGAAAATAAAATTCAGCATCATCGACAAACTTAAAAATACGACTGGTAGACTCAGCGTGAATATAGTTATCAGTATTTTCGATCACTTTGGTACGAGGAACAACAGACAGTACTTTCAAGAGAGTTTCTTTTGCCGTAGTGCGATCGCCTTGATAAGCAATAGGCTCAATTATATGGTCTAGATCGCCATCTTGACTAACAACGCAGTTAGGTGAACTAGGACAAGCAGACAAATGACCATTATCTAAACCAATCGCTGCAAAGGCAGGAGCAGAAAAGATGAGACTGCTGGATAGAGCAATAAGAATACCGACAATAATTGAAATTAAACGAGGCACAATGTTTTACTTTATTTTAATTTTTGACAAAATACTCTTTTACTATAAATTGATTTTGACTTTTAGATCGGGTAGATCGGGCTGTTTTTTTTCTAGAGTGAAAAAATAAGCTAACATTCTATGGGAATTATTACTTTACAGACTCTATGCCCACTGGCGAAATTATTGGATTAGGAAGATCGGGAATTGCTGCTGCCAGATTACTCAATAAAAATGGCTGGCAGGTATCAATTGTGGATTCGGCAACACCAGCACAGGTAGCATTAAGATCTAATGCCAAACAGTTGCAGGCATCTCAGATGGAGTTGGAGCAAGAAGGAGTCACAGTAAGGCTTGACAGTAAAATTTTAGCAGAAGATACTCCTGATTTGATTGTCGTTAGTCCAGGAGTTCCTTGGGATATTCAAGCGCTGAAGAGCGCCAGGGAACAGCAGATTGAAACTATTGGGGAGATTGAACTAGCTTGGCGTTACCTCAATCAGATTCCTTGGGTGGGTATTACAGGTACTAATGGTAAAACTACCACCACAGCTTTAATCGCTGCGATTTTTCAGAGTGCAGGTTTGAATGCTCCCGCCTGTGGCAATATCGGTAATGCTGCCTGTGAATTAGCAATTAAAAATTTGGCTAAAAATTTTGCTGCCCCAGATCATAGTTTTGACTGGATTATTGCTGAATTGAGCAGTTATCAGATTGAATCTTCGTTAGAGTTGGCACCGCAAATTGGTATTTTTACAACTCTTACTCCCGATCATCTCAATCGCCACTATTCTTTAGATAATTACTATCAAATTAAAGCTTCTTTAATACGTCGCTGTCGGCACAAGATTATTAATGGAGACGATCGCTTTTTACAGACTGTTGCTGTGGAATTTGGTTCAGACGTAATCTGGACAAGCATTAAAGGCAAAAATAGTTTTAGAGATAATCGCCATGTCGCCGTATATATTGAAGACGGTTGGATTGTTGCTTTTGACGAACTTATTGCCCCTGTAGCGTTGTTTAAAATGCCAGGGGAGCATAATCTGCAAAATCTTTTGCTAGCGATCGCCGCAGCCAAATTAGCGGGAATAGACAAACAGGCGATCGCAAGTACGATAACTTCTTTTCCTGGAGTCGAACACCGTCTGGAATATATCTGCACTTATCAAGGCATTAAATTAATCAACGACAGTAAAGCGACTAATTATGATGCTGCGGAAGTGGGTTTAAACTCCGTCGAAGCACCTGTGATTTTGATTGCGGGAGGACAGGATAAAACAGGGGATGATCTTGCCTGGATTAATAGTATTAAGGCTAATGCTGCCTTTGTCTTATTGATTGGGGAAGCTGCGCACCTTTTTGCCGAAAAATTACGCGATCGCGATTATCATAACTATCAAATTGTTAACACCATGGAAAATGCCGTAAATCAAAGTATTTCCTTAGCGCAGCAGTATCGGGCAAAAGTTGTCTTACTTTCTCCCGCCTGTGCCAGTTTCGATCAGTATTTGAGTTTTGAAGCGCGGGGCGAACACTTTAGGCAGCTATGTCGAGAATTGCCCTCAAATCAGCCGTAACCAAATCTATTTAGTTATATTGCAATTCTAAATGATCTACTACCTACTACCTGCTACCTAAAAACCATGCTGTGTGTTCAAGAACTGCTAAAACTAGAATTATTTCAAAAGTTAGAACGCGATCGCCTAGACTGGGTTTGCGATCGCGCTACTCAGTTGGAATTGGCTAAGGGTGATACTCTCGTCAAGGAAGGTGATACCCATAAAGGCTTTTTGATTCTCACCTCTGGCAGCATCGGTATTACTCGCTTCAGTGAAGGGGTGGAAATGCCCATTGGACATCATGATGCACCCGCTTTTTTTGGGGAAGTCCCAATCATGACAGGGGATCTAGTTCCCGTAACTCTTAGAGCCTTGACTGACTGCCAAGTTCATGAAATTACGCCTGAAGATTTTTTGCAGCTCGTTCATCAATGTCGTAACTTTGAAAGAACCGTTTTTAGAACAATTCAGCAAAGAGTACAAGGTTTACAGTCATTTATCCAAAATCGCGAAAAAATGGCAGCTTTGGGAACTTTGGCAGCAGGTTTAGCGCATGAACTTAATAACCCTGCTGCTGCGGTAGTGCGATCGCTCAAGGATCTTGCCCCAGCGATCTTAGAGTTACAGCGAATGAACCTCATCTATGGACAGCGCAATGTGGACGAAAAGCATATTAGCCAATGGCTCAAGCTTAGAGATGAAGGTTACAATTTTATGGCTCACCATGACTGTGATCCTTTGGCAATGATGGATCGCGAGGATGCATTGCAAGATTGGTTAGAAAATTATGGAGTAGCAGAAGCCTGGAAGTTGGCTACACCATTAGCAGCAGGAAATATTGAGCCACAGTTACTAGAGCCACTGGTAGAATATTGGCGCGATGATCCTACCGAATTAAAGGATATGGGTTTGCGGTGGCTGGCTTTATCTTTTGAAGTTATGAGCATGATTCAGTCTGGCTTACGTGGAGCAGAACGAGTTTCCGCACTAGTACAGTCGATGAAATCTTATTCTTATTTAGATCGAGGTGCTAAACAGCAGGTAGATGTTCATCAGGGGATTGAAGATACACTGCAACTTTTATCCCACAAACTTAAACAGGGAGTAAATATCAAACGCAGTTACGCTCGCAGTCTACCAAAAATATTGGCTTTTGGCAGCGAATTAAATCAGGTTTGGACTAATCTCATTGATAACAGTATTCAAGCAATGACAGCAAAGGGCAACCTAGAAATTATCACCAAGGGAAAAGGCGATCGCATCATGGTCAAAATAATTGATTCAGGAACGGGCATTCCCATTGCAATTCAGTCTCGTATCTTTGAACCTTTCTTTACGACTAAACCTGTTGGTGAAGGCTCAGGCTTAGGCTTAGATAACGTTCGACGGATCGTGGAAAATCGTCATCGTGGCTCAATTACCCTGGAATCCGAACCAGGCAGAACTTGTTTTGCAATCTGTTTACCAGTTAATATCTGTAATTTTTAATAGGAGCGAAAAAAAGGATAAGAACTATAAACTGAAAGATAAGCTAAAACTGCTATTCCCATAAATGTTAGTTAAAGGTTACTCGTCGCTAGCTCAATTACAACAGCTTTCAATTTTTCAAGATTTAGCGATCGCCCAATTAAAAAATCTCGTTCGGTGCAGTTACGTTAAAGAATATCAGCAAGATGAAATAATAATGCACGAAGGCGATCGCATCCCCCAACAACTGCATGGTTTAATTACAGGAAGACTAGAAATAAAAAAAACTGCCGCTAACGGTAAAGAAACAATCGTGCGCCTGATTCCGCCAGGTGAACTTTTTGCTGCGCCAGCCATTTTTGGTAACGGAATTTCCCCTGCAACCGTAATTTGTCAAGTAGAGTCGCAAATATTAACTATTGACCGCGAAACTTTATTACAGGTAATTTCTCAGTCGCCAGAAATTAGCTTGCGAATACTAGAAGTATTTAACCAACGTCTACAACAACTTCACAATACCGTACACGGACTAATTTCCGAACGAGCAATAGTGCGTTTAGTTAGATTGCTTCAATATTATGGCGATCGCGATGGAACTTATTCTGTAGCCCAAGGCGATCGTTTAAATATTAAACTGCCTTACTATCAAATCGCTCGCAGTATTGGCATCACCTATGAAGAATGCGTGCGGTTGTTTAAAAAACTGAAGGGAACAGTGATTTATAAAAGAGGCGGAACAATTATTATTCAAGATTGGAAACAATTAGCAGCGGCAACTGGCATTATTTAAAGCTTAAAGCGATCGATCCAAACCCCGTCTAGGTTGAAACACATAGTTTTTCTACTTTAGGTTTGAGGTGAGTGGATGTGGTTTAAACAAAAATTAGCTTGTAATAATTAACTCAAATTGCTCATATTAGGCAGAGTATTTACTGATTCATCTGGAGCTTGAGCTTCAGTTGAGGGTACTGTCTCAAGATCTCCTGTTAAGGCTTCTTTTTCGTTAATAGGAATGGGTTCAAATGATACTTTAGCTTCTAGCCAGGCAGTAAGTAAATTTGGTAGATTGCGCTTGAGCCAAAATAAAGCAGCCAGACGCGCAACAGGTTTGATATAACCTACCAGTACTTTCATAATCTTATTTAGTGGTGGGTTGTGCAACTTTTTGTTGGCATAGTTAATTGAACCCACATCAATTAGACTATCGATGATCAGTTTTAAAGCTACTTCTTCTCGTTCGACAATCTGCTGCAACAGCAAGGTAACATCACGCATCCGCTCTTGCTTTTTTAATTCTTCAGCAGCAATTGGTTTAGCGTTGAGAGATTCGTCTGAATATGTCAGCATATAAAATACTACTATTTAATTTACTAAATCTAAGATTTAAAGTTATTCTTCATTTTAGGTCTCTTTCCTCTGTCACACTGTCAGAGTAAATACAAGAACAAGAGCCAAATGTGCTAAACAAGCTAGAGCAACACATTATTTCGGCAATTAGAACCCTACGCAAAAAGGTTAGGATATTTAAACACAACTACTTAAATATTACAAAATTTCCTATTTCCTACTTCCTATTTCTTACTTCCTATTGCCTGTGCGCTAATTCTGTCTCAATTTAACTTGTCTAATTTTAGCTGACTCATCGCACTGAGGTTGCTCTGTAAAATTTGCCAGAATAGGTTTCAGTTTTTCTGCCAGTATCTGAGAGTTTTCTGACTTAAGTAACAAGCTTGTATGACTGCCAGGAACTTCATCAACATCAATTCCTCCCAATGCGAATCCTTGCCAACCGCCATAAGGATCAAAATAACCATAAGCCTGTCTAACCCGAGCGCGGAAAAGAGTTAATTTTCCCTCGTAAACAGTTGGTGTATATCGTTGATTTGCTTGAAAGTTAATATTTTGAATCTGTGAAATCAGCTTTTGCTCTGGCGAACTGAGCAAATTGGTTAGTTTCAAATATTTCTGTTGCCAAGACCAAGGTATTTTAGATTGTAAAATATATTCAAATCGATCTGTAAAATAGGTCAATTTTTCTTTAAATGATAATTCGCTCAAATTATTAAGGTGAATTGATAAGCGTTGTGGAAATGTCGATTTATCGCAACCGTTAGGCCCAAAACAATCAAATAACGCCAGAACAGCTACGGTTTGTCCTTGTCGTGACAGTTGCTGTGCCATTTCAAAAGCTACAAAACCCCCAAAAGAGTATCCTGCCAGAAAATACGGGCCTTGTGGTTGAATTAGTTTAATTTCTTCCAGATAACTACTAGCCATTTCTTCAATTGAAGTTAATGGTGTTTGTTTACCGTCTAAACCTCTTGCCTGTAAACCATAAATGGGTCGTTCTGTTCCTAACGCTGCTGCTAACGTTTGGTAACCCAAAACATTTCCCCCAACAGCATGGATACAAAATAAAGGAGACTGATTGCCGTGGGGTTGAATACTAACCAAAGAAGACCAAGAAGCTGACCATCCTCGCTCTAGCATCAAGTGTGCTAATTGAGCAATCGTCGGTGCTTGAAAAAGAGTTGCTAACGGTAAATTTTTACCAAAAGTGCTTTGAATTTGCTCGAATAAGCGTAATGCTAATAAAGAATTACCCCCCAGCTCGAAAAAGTTATCATCTCTACCAATTGGTTTAACATTTAAAATTCGCGACCAAATCTGACTTAACTGCCATTCCAATCGATCTTGGGGTGGGAGAAAATCGTTTTCTGTTTCTGGCTGATTTATTGGTAGTTTGAGTAGCGCTTGACGGTTTACTTTACCATTGGGAGTTAAAGGTAAGGCATCTAAAAAAACAAATGCCGTAGGAACTGCATAGTCAGGTAATCTAGTTTTAAGAAAGTCGCGTAATTGCCTACTCGTGATTGATTTTGATTTTAAGGTGCAGTAAGCTACTATGCTTGTCTGCTCAAAATTATTAGGAGCGATCGCCACTAAGGTTTCTTTGATTTCTGGATATTGTAGTAAAGTGGCTTCGATTTCTCCCAGTTCGACTCGAACACCGCGAATTTTCACTTGATTGTCAATACGTCCCAAAAATTCAATGTTGCCATCTTCAAGATAGCGACCTAAATCTCCAGTTTTATACAGACGAGCGGTTGCTGAACTACTAAAAGGATCGCGAATGAATTTACTAGCGGTTAATTCCTGCCGATGCAAATAACCTCTGGCTACACCAACTCCACCAATATAAAGTTCTCCTATAGCTCCAATCGGCAATAATTGTAATTCTTGGTCGAGGATATAAAAAGCTTGATTATTGAGAGGACGACCATAAGGAATCGTTTTAGCGGAGTCAGTTAAGTTCTGGATCGGATAGTAGATCGACCAAATTGATGCCTCTGTTGCGCCTCCTAAACTAATGATTTGTAGTTCTGGGTTGAGGGTTTGCAGCTGAAATACTAAGTTAGGACTAATGCGATCGCCACTCAGTAAAATTAAACGTAGAGATTGGGGTAATGTTTGCTTATTAGTCACGATATAGTCGATCAGCAGCTCCATTAAAGCGGGGGCTGAATTCCAAATAGTAACTTTTGATTGGACGATTAATTCTAGCCAATGTTCAGGATTAGGACAGTTTTCAGGTTGAGGAATGATCACCCTACCTCCAGATCCCAAAACTCCAAAAATATCGTAAACAGATAGATCGAAGCTTAAGGAAGATACGGCTAAAATGCGGTCTTGAGAGTTGACTTTAAAGCGCTGTTCGATGTCACATAAGGTATTGACCACACTATGATGTTCGATCTCGACTCCTTTGGGATTACCCGTTGAGCCAGAAGTGTAGATCGCATAAGCTAAATTATGGCTATTAACATTGTTAACAAGATTATTATTACTCGCTGCAATATTTTGCCAGTCTCGATCTAAACAAACTATCTTGGCTGAAGTATTTGGTATGCGGTCATCTAATTTGCCTTGAGTTAACAGGATCTCGACACCCGCATCTTCTAATAGATAGGTTAGCCTAGCGCTCGGATAATTGGGGTCTAGAGGTAAATAAGCGCCACCTGCTTTGAGAATGGCAAATAGAGCGACAATCATTTCTAAGGAGCGATCGAGACATACACCAACTAAAGTTTCGGCTCTAACTCCTAAACTTTGAAGATAACGTGCCAATTGATTGGCTTTTTGCTCTAATTCTCCATAGGTTAAATACTCGCCTTGGCAAACAAGAGCCACTGCTTGCGGATTTTCGGCTGCTTTTGCTTCAAATAGTTGATGGAGACATAGCTCCTGCGGATAATTACTATCGGTATAGTTCCACTCGCCTAGGATTTTCTGACGCTCACCAGCAGATATTAAAGGCAGTTGAGAAACGGGACACTGGGAATTGCTTGCAATTGCTTCTAATAAGATTGTCCATTGCTCAATCATCGTCTCAATGGTTTGAGCTGAAAATACCTCGGTGTTATAAGACCAAAAGTACTCTGCTTGTTGTCGATCGATAATTAAAGTGAGATGACTGGAGGCTAAATTTGCTTGGAGTAGAGAATTTTGCCCTATTTGAGTTACAGCAACTGAAAAATTAGTTTGTCGAGCAGCTAATTTGGGATATCTAGTCATAACATCGCTTACATAAGTTTGATGTTGGTGGTTGAGCCTAAGTCTCTCAGTTACTGTTTTTAAGACGCTAGTAAAATTTTGTTCGAGTTCAAGTTTTAAATTGCAGGGTACATATCGAGCGAACCAGGGATCTTGAGTAGGTCGCTCAAATCCGAAACTGATGCGCTTATTGTTACTTAAACGTGCTAGATAAATCGCGAAGGCGGCAATAGTAACTTCTAGAGAGTCTCGAAGTAAATTAGTAACTGTTGAGCTTAGAGGTAATTTAACTTGTCGATAGTTATTGCAACTTACTGAAGCTACTGGTATTTGCTCAAAAGGTAAACTTAATTGTCGGCACTTAGATAATTGTTTAAGCCAATAAGTTTCCGATGGTGCAATTTCACTGGCAAGTTTAACTACTTCAGCAATTGATTTGGTGTCAATTTCTGGTAGCTTTTGTCCAACCTGCAATTGATAATCAGCAACTAATTCAGCAATTGAAATAGTTTTATTTTGTTGGCTAACAATAGTTTCTAGGGCAATATTATGACTACCTGTAGCCACAATTAATTGTTGATTGGTAATCCCAACTATTGTTCCAGGCGATTGTGAAGATAAAGCTGTTAGCACTTTAACTTTAGTCACAATTACATAGTCTAGACCTGAATTTAAGTTTAATAATAGTTTTGCTGTAGCTAAAGGATTGGGGTAATTACCAAAATCCAAACCTCTAACTAAATTATCAATTACTATCGCTGAACCATTAAAATCAATTATGCCCAGTGCTAGAGGTTTTTGATATCGGGCGCAATAACTACGCTGTTGTAAATCTTGAGACTTAGTAGTTGTTTTTTTAGTTGCTAATTCTTCGATCAATTCCTGAAAAGAAACAATCGCCGCCTGATAACATTTTGCATTAAGAGTTAAAGCAGTTTCTGTAGGTTCAAGCTCTATTTTTACTTGCTTAAATATTTTTCCTGTATCTACCTCTAGATTCATTTCATGCCAGGAGATACCATGCTGCTTTTCACCATTAATAATTGCTAAGGAAGTCGCATTTACTCCAGCATAAGTTGGCAATAGTGCATCATGATAGTTGATCGCTGTATCAGCCAGTTCTAAAACTTCTTGATTTAAGATAGTGTGATTGACAATACTAAATATATAGTTGCATCGCAGAGTAAATATTTGTTTGAATTGCCGAAGATTTTTAAAATAAAGAAGATTATGGTTTTTTGCCCAAAGAGCGATCGCTTTACTAGGAGAAATGATTGCTTTAATTTGATGATGATTACGAATTAGTATTTCGGCACATTCGATTAATAAATTTCCTTCTCCAATTAGTATGCAATTAAATGAAAACTTCTTCATATATTTTCTTAGCTAATCTTTTAATTTTCATAAATTGATTAATCTATTAAACGGCACGACAAACTAGCAATTAGCACGCTTAAAATAACTAATCACAAAAACGTTTTATATTTATCGAAAACTAAGTAACAATAAGGTTAGGATACTATTTTGATTTAATTATGCTTAATTTTTATATTTTCTAAATTAATTTTCAACTCAGATATTATCACATTAATATACTAAGTATATTTTCTCATATTATTTTTATTTTTTATTTTCTCTTCATCGTATCTTTATGTCTAGGTATTTTGTGTGATTGCTTTTTCTCGTTACTTGCAGTGTTTTAAAAGCATGAAAAGCCTGAATCAAAGTAATTTGAGCTTACATATTCAGTTAATTTTTAATAAGCTTGTACGCATTTAAATTGTGTATTATGAGCTTAAACAATAAATCATTAAACTCTCTCCCTATCTCCCTATCTCCCTATCTCCCCGTCACCCCTTCAATCTCAATCAACAAATTAAATACCTGACAGCTTATGTTTCAGGGCATTTTAATGTATTGACTTGTCCCTTCGACAAACTGAGCAAAATTTTCTTGCAGTCTGACGAAAATCTTACCGTTGACGTATACATCTTGGGTTGGGTAATTTTCTAATAATTCCAGCAAAGAAACCAAATTATTATCGCTAGCCGAAGCGATCAATGCTCCCCGCAAAGCCGTTAAGTTGGCTATTTCGGTTTTAGAACTTACTACATTCTCAGTCTGGGATAAGATATATTCTCCTGGCGCTGTATTAAGCAAATCGGAGATTAGTTTATTGTTGGCAGGAAATTCTTGTTTTAAAATCCAGCGAATCACAAATGGGTTCTGTTTGCCATGTTTTAATAAAGTATCTAATGCGGGGGAAACTTCGCCTGTATCGGCAAAATCCTGCAATTCTGTGATCGAAATTGATTGGGTTAATCCACCATAGGTAAAAATCACTTTTTCTGAACTTGAAGCTTGCCTAGGGGTCAAAGAAATTGCTATTCCTGCACTAATAAAAGCGATCGCAGTTTGTCTAAACCACTTAAATAATGTGCTTTTGCTCATTTGCTTGTCTCCTAAAGTTAAATATTATTTTTATTCTAAAATTTAAAATATGTTTCATTTATCTAAATGATGCTGTTATTCACTGTGATCTAACTTAAATATTGATTTTTTATTCAACTAAATGGTAATATAGTACTAGTTGAATTGCAGGTTTACTGATGAACAAGTACTACATTCTTAATTTAGATCCTCAAGCAACTCATGAGTGGGATCGTTGTGTATTAAGAAATCCGATGACAGGAGCTAGACCAGATTTGAATGCGGAAGTAGCCAAAGCTATTGATGCTGAAGCTGGCGCGTATTTAATTAAAGTCAACCTAGAGATTGAAATTCTCGACCAGAGCATAACCCCAGGCGGTAATACAGTCGAGTTACCTGCGGTCAAAAATGCTACTATCATTGCCAAGCATAGATTAGCCAGTTAATTGCTTTGAGTTAAAAACAAAGGACGGGAATTAGAGAATTGACATTTCGCCAACTGTTTCTAAGCGTGTAAAGCTGCTTAACTGAACAAAGCTATCGCAAAGCATTTCGGAGATGGCAGGAGTAATCCAACCCATTTGCTTCAAAAGATGAATTGCGGTGGCATACTTAGCTCGCCTAGCGCCATCCTTAACTTTGATTGCCAGTCCCATTCCTTCCCCGACACGACCAATACACTGAATTCCCTCTGCTCCAGACTTGCTAACCAGCTCGCCTTCGCTCAGACGCATCAGTTCGGTATCAAACGCTCCTTCGCCCGCAATCATACGGGGATAATAAGTCATGGCTCGAGTAATTCTTTCCAAGTCTAAATTTGTCCCTGCTGCCAACTGAGCATAAAGATGCGCCATCTGCTGTAGCTGCATTTGATAGGTGGGCATTCCGCAGTCATCCTGAGCGCCAAGCAATTCTGCTCCTGGCATTCCTAGTAACTCAGAAATTTTGCTGAGAATTAGCTGCTGTATTGGATGAGAATGCTTCGTATAATTGTGGAGGGGCAGATCCAAATTTTGGCAGACTGCTAAAGCTCCCGCATGTTTACCAGAGCAATTGTGTTCCAAGGGATTGTTGCTTCCAGCAGGAATCGGGCATTCTAGGGCTAGGGGGTCAACATCCGCACGCCATAAAATGTTGAATGCTTGTCGAGCATGTTCAATTTTTCCTTGATGAGAGCTACAGATAATCGCTAAATCGCGATCGCTCAAGCCATATTTTTGTAGTGTTCCTGTCGTGGTTACAGCCAAAGCTTGGAAAGGTTTTAATGCCGAGCGAATAAAGGCAGATGATTCAGAGCTACCTGCAACTAACAATACTCGTCCCTTAGTGTCACAAACTGTCGCTTCTACATGATGAGAAGACTCTAAAATTCCTTCTCTGAGCAAATGTACTTCGAGCCAAGGTGTCTGGGTTCTTTTTCCCCTAGTCATGCAATCTTAAATAATGGGTAATTAGTATTCTAGTATGCTTGATGTAGATTAGTTAGATTAGTTAGATTAGTTGCCTTCAATTTGTTTTGCTTAAGGCGAAATAACATTTTGATTGAGAGTTATCAAAATATCATCCGAGGATAAACCAACTCGCACTAGAGACAGCAATAATCCCCGCAATTAAAGCATAAGTTTTGTGCAATCTTTGGAGAATTGGCTCTATTTCATAATTAACCACCAAAAGATCTCGGTCTAACATAGTTTTGGGCTTAAGCCAAGTTTGTCCATCGTACCAACCAGACTCTTCGTAAAAAATGCGATCGCTTTGTAGACGCTCTTTGACATATTGCCAGCCTAAATAAATGCGGGACAAAAAAAGCGCAGTTAATAAAGAAATTCCCATCAAACTGGATAAGAGAAATTCTAATGGTGCTTTAACTGGGCTAAAGAGCGACATCGATAAAGGAGTCACAAAAAGCAAACTCCAAAAAGCCACCCAAGCTACCTTACGACTATATTGTCCCACTGCCAAAATTCCCCAGTCAAATAACCAAGATTCCTTAAGCTGTTCGTATTCGTAGATTGGCTGCTGTTCCAGGGGAACAGGGCAAAAATTAACGGTAGATTTATTCATACTGAAGAATACAATTAACTAGGCTGGTCAAATTCATGGCGCTCGGCGTGTCCCCAAAATGCTTCTAAATTGTAGTATTCTCTCTCTTCAGGTAAAAAGATATGTACAATCACGTCGGCATAATCTTGCACAATCCAGCCGCCTTCTCTTTTGCCCGAAACCCTTACTGGCTGTAAATTATACTTTTCTTCAAGACGTTCTTCAATGGATTCGGAGATTGCGTTTAACTGGGCGCGGGAGAATCCTGTAATGATCACAAAGTAGTCAGCTAAGTATGATACCTCACTAACATTGAGCAAGACAATATCCGCTGCTTTCTTATCTTCAGCAGCATCAGCAATTTGTAATGCTAATTCTTGAGGTGAGATGGTGGATTTAGTGGAAAATTGGTTTTGAGTAGCAATAGCTGGTTCGGATGATTTACTCATGCAAAATATGATGTTATGTGAGTGTTGTTAATTAATTAGCAAGATTTACTCTATTTTTTGGCTCAAGGCTGAGATCAATTTAACTTTGTTTGAGCTAAAGCCCAATTTCTGGTCAAAACTGTGCGGGGATGAATAATTTTTTGCTTACTTAATAAGTATTCTAATGAATAATCACTAGTCTGCTGTACACATTTGTAAAGATTTTCCTGGGCGACAATGCGCATTGCTGCTAATTGCTCGCTATCTCCGCGATTTGGCTCTAAAGCATCAGCAATAAAAACTACACAGCTAAGTTTGCTCATTTCAGGCGCGCCTAATGTGTGATTGGCAATTGCTGTCAGAATTTCAGGATCTCTAACCTTAAATTCTCGTTGAGCTACCACCGCGCTAATTTCTGCATGGAGCAGATGAGGATAGTTTAGACAAACTCGATCTACGGGAAGATTAACTTCTGCTGCTATTTTCAACAGTTTTTGAGGCGAAAAAAACTTAGCCAGATCGTGCATTAAACCAGCTTGGGCTGCCTGCTGCTCATCTAATTGATGACAACGAGCTAAATTAATACAGGTAGATTCTACTCCCAAGATATGCTGTAAACGATGGCTGGAAACATTTTCTTGTAGCCAATTAATAACGCGATCGCGCATGATAGCCAAATTTTGCTGATAACGAAGTGTATCCTTTAGGATAAGAGCATTATGAGTTTTAGTTTAACATTTTAATGATGCTCTAGATAGATGCGCTATCTTAGTGATTTGGGTAAATTAATTGCTGACTACCAATTATTAGTTGGACAGGAAATTATTTTCAGCATAAGCAATAGCTTTAAGTTTCAGCTTAATCAAACTATACAAAACAAAAAAAGAGAATTACTCTAATTACGAATTAAATTATAGATAATTGCAATTTAGTATAATTTACTCAGGAAAAAGCTAATTCAGCAGTCGATTATCTTAGGTTTAAAGTCGCGCTTTTATTTTCTAATTAGTCACTTATAACCTCAATAAATTAACGTCAATTGGTTGTTTGATTGCTCTAAAAATAATTACTTTTTGTTAAAAATTTAATCACTTTAGCCTCAATGTCCGACACAAAGTCCGAAAATCAATTCAGGTAACCTAGATCAATAAAATTAAGATGATTAGTCTCCGTAAATATCTAGTGGCGCTTATTCTGACAAGCTGCCTACTATTCGCTTCTTGTAGCCAGCAAGCTCCTTCTCGCTTTGATGACGCGCAACAACAAAGCACTAGTAAAGGTGCTACGGCAGTTGTGGATACTTCTCAATCTGGCGGTACGTTTAACCGTTATTTCCCCGACGGTGATAGCGAATATGAACGAATCTATTCTCAGGAAAAAACAGGTTTTGCCGAAGCCAAATTAAAAGCTCAAGGCAAAGAAATTGCTATTTTATCTATCTCTGATACTGTCAACAATCCCAGCGCAGCAGCAAAGTTTCAAGATAGTACCACCAAAATTGGGGGATATCCCGCAGTAACACAGGGTAGTTCTGGTACGGCTGTTTTAGTAGGCGATCGCTATCAGGTGAAAATCCGTTCCAAAGATCCTTCTTTTAGTGAAAGCGATCGTCAAGCATGGCTGAGTAAATTCGATCTGCGAGGTTTATCAAAGCTGAAGTAGCACCGAGTAATTCTAATGCAAATATATACTTAAGGAGTAAGCAGTGAGTGATTCTATTTTTGAACTGGTAGATAATCTACCCCAGAAGAACGTCACAACGATGATGTTAGAGTCTCTAGACTCCATCGTTCCTGGAGAATGGTCAAACACGGTTGGTTTTGTCAATACGATTCGCAAGGTGACAGGAGAAACTGATGAAGAGTTGATTCAACAGATCGGCGATCGCGCAGTCTGGCTTTACAATGATAAGTCTCAAGGATATCGTCGGGCAATGTGGCTCTATCAAACGGTAGATCGTTCAGATAAGGCTTTAGGTTCGGCAGCACTGGCTAATAAAGTGGGTAATAGAATTCCTCTTGTAGGTGGTTTACTGAGCAAAATTACACCTAATCCTGAAAAAGCCCAAGCTTTAGACTTATCGATTAAGTTAGTGGTTGAGTTGGTAGCTTTCTGTCAAATTAATGGTATCCCTGGTGATAGCATCGGCGATTTTGTCGGCGCATTGGGAGACTATAGCGGCGAATCCTTAATGCGGATGGCAACTTTAGTTTGTGTCGATGGCTTGATTCCCCTCGGCCCAGATTTCCTACTTAAAGCTCAGTCAACCCTCAGTGGAATTGGCCCCAAAGATTTAGAATCTAACTCTACTTTCCAAGGTGTATCAGAGTCTATTCCAGGTGGTAACTCCAAAGGAAAACTAGACTTTATCGGTGAAAGTTTTGGCTCGGTAAAAGGTTGGATGGCTGATTTTGTCAGCAGCAAAAATTTGTCTCCAGAAAAAGTCATGCAAAACCTCCAAGGATTTTTAGAATTTTCTGACAACAAGCTAGATTATGTAGCTGCCTTTATCGATGTCTCAACTAACTACTATGAGCATACGGGAACTCAAACCCTTGCTAGAAGGTTGATTGAACGAGCTTTTGATGAAATATAGCTAGAATTGAGCGTAGCGCTTGCGCATTACCAGGCAGTTACGATGATTGGGGAGATTGAGGTATTGCAGCTCATCCGTTAGCTTCTTAATAAACTGTAATCCTCTTCCTCCTTCTTTTTCGATCGAGCTAGCTTCTCTTTCGCTCTTACGTAGTTTGGCTTTAAGATCAAAAGGTTGCCCTCGATCCCAAATACGCATTTCCAAAAAGTTGGGTAATAACTTAACTTCTAGGTCAATAGGTGTAGTTTCGGGAAGATTTTGATGAGCATGGCGCACCGCATTGGTAAACGCTTCGACTAGTGCAACTTCGCACTGCCAGCCCATTTTTTGGGGAACGAGAGGAAAAACTAAGCCTTCAAACCACTGCAATACCTCTTTTAGGGATTCCAGTTCAGTTTTAACTTGCAAATGATATTGTTTAACTTCTGGGTTCGATTTCATTAAACGCTGATGACTATAAAGTCTGCCAAGTGTTAAGTAATTTTAGCTAGTAAGATACTCAATTTTGTTGTGGGATTGAAATCTATCTTATTGGCATTCAGCTAAACCCTAGCTAGCGGTCACAGTAGCTTTATACCAACTACATAAATTATAACTATTATTATTAATAGTATATATATTTACAGATAATCTCAACAATAACTGTTAGGAGATGACTACAAAGTAGAGTCTAATTTTTTAAGTGTCAACTGTATTATTTAACTTAAACTTACGGCATTTTAATTTGTAAATAAATCTTATTTTTAATTTACAGTTGGATTCGAGTCACAGGTGTGCTTCAAGTTCAGCTAAAATTGCTTTTGGTCACAGGTGAGGCAATTATTAATGATGATGTTTGGTTTTATCAATTTAAATAAACCTACTGGGTTCACCTCTCATGATTGTATTGCTAAGTTACGTAAACTTTTAAACAATAGAAAAATTGGTCATGGAGGTACTCTTGACCCCGCAGCAACAGGTGTACTACCGATCGCCGTTGGCAAAGCTACCCGTTTGTTGCAGTTTCTACCCGCTCCCAAAGCCTATCAGGCTCGTATTCGCCTAGGGGTAACAACTACGACGGACGATTTAGAAGGGGAGATAATTAAGCAAGTCGATCGCTTTGATTTAGACCAAGAACAAATTAGAGATTGCTTGAAGGGTTTTATTGGCACAATCGAGCAAATCCCGCCAATTTACAGCGCCATTAAAAAGGACGGGAGAAAACTATATGATTTAGCTCGCAAAGGAGAGGAAATAACAGTAGAGGCGAGAAAAGTAACGATCAGTGAGTTAAAACTGTTAAATATTACCCGCCAGGAATTTTTAGAGCTAGAAGTAGAGATTAGCTGTGGCCCTGGTACTTATATTAGAGCGATCGCTCGTGATTTGGGAGAACAGTTAGGGGTTGGCGGGACTTTGGCAAATTTAGTTCGCACTAAAAGCTGTGGACTATCTCTAGAAAATAGCCTGACTTTTGCCGACATTGAACATCAATCCGATCGGCAAACCCTCAAGCTCATTAAACCTAGTTTGCTTTTAAGTCATTTAGACACTTTTACCCTCTGCGAAGAGGATTCCGAGCGTTGGTGCCAAGGACAATTGATCGATCTCAATCAGGCGATCGCTAGCAGCAAGGAAATATCTCTATTCACTCCAGAACATTATCTTGCTACTTATGGAGCAGCGCAAACTTTCTTGGGGATTAGCATTCTATATGAACGTAACGAGATACTTAAATTAAAGCCGAAAATAGTTTTGGTTTAATAGCTAGCTTTTTTATTAGCCCAAATTTAGCTTGTAGTAAGACAACGTGTTTCTGCTGTGGGTAAGATAGCTTGACTTAAATCCGCGCCTAATAAAACGGCTTCTGCTAAATTAGTGTTGCTGAAGTTTGTCTTAGTTAAATTAGCTCCAGTGAGGATAGTTCCCCTCAGATTAGCTCCCCTCAGATCAGCCGAACTTAAATCAGCGTAGCTCAGATTAGCCATAGATAAATCTGCTCCCTGCATATTTGCATTCAATAAACAGGCAAGACGCATGTCTGCATAACGAAATACGGATTGATACAGATTAGCTTGGCTCAGGTTAGCGCAAATCAATAAAGCACCGTTACATCTAGCTTGCTCTAAACTTGACTTTTGAAAATCTGTTCTCCAGAGCATTGTTCTGAACAAATTAGCTTGTGATAAATCAGCCCTACTTAATATAGTACGGCTAAGATTAATTTCAGCTAAATTAGCTCGCCACAGTTTGACCCCCGCTAAATTGAAATCAGTTAGAGAAGTTTGGGTCAGGTTAACCTGTGAAAAATTACGTTTTCCCAATTCATACTCAGTTATAAGTTGGTCAACATCAATTTTTCTGGTCTCAAATTCATCGGGATCTAAATAAAACACTTGGCTTTAAACTATTATCTCATTACTTAAAGACGACTTGTCAATAACCTTTAGCTAATAATGGCAGCAGTAGAAACAGAAGCTATTACAACCAACAGAGCGATCGCTCCCCAGATTACATAACCGCGTTTTTCCTGTGCAGAAGGAGCTTCGGCATAGTACATAGCAGGTTCTTTGGCAAAGTTGTTGATGATTCCGTTTTCGTCAGAGATAGTAGTCATAATTTTTTAATACTTTGATTAACTTATATAAATAATATTAACAGATATGTAACGAAATATTAATCATACTTGACATATTTAACTCTAACTTAAGATTTCGCAGTGATGTGAGGGTAAAGCGATCGTTTTTTAGAGCTTTTTTTGCGCTTTTTTAGCAGTTGTAGAGTGAGACTTAAATTTGACAGAAATCTATACGGGCGTTGATTTGAGCAATACAAAATAACGTTAAGATAATTAAGAACTATTAAGCACTGTTTGTATGTCTTCTTCCAGCAATGGTATTCGAGATAACGGTAATAATATCGAGGCTAAGTCTGCTTCTATTGCAGAAAATGTGATTCGTATCAAGGGTGCCAGACAACATAATTTAAAAAATATTGATTTAGAGTTACCTCGAAATAAACTGATTGTCTTTACTGGCGTTTCTGGTTCGGGTAAATCTTCCCTGGCGTTTGATACGATTTTTGCGGAGGGACAGAGACGGTATGTAGAATCCCTCAGTGCATACGCTAGGCAGTTTTTGGGTCAGTTAGATAAGCCTGATGTCGATGCCATTGAAGGCTTGAGTCCTGCCATTTCCATCGATCAAAAGTCTACTTCCCATAATCCGCGTTCGACAGTGGGTACAGTGACAGAGATTTATGATTATTTAAGATTACTATTTGGTCGGGCAGGAGAACCCCATTGTCCTAAGTGCGATCGCTCGATTGTACCGCAGACGATTGATGAAATGTGCGATCGCATTATGGAATTACCTGACCAGACTAAGTTTATGGTGCTGGCTCCTGTGGTGCGGAGTAAAAAAGGTACTCACAAACAGTTGCTTTCTAGTTTGGCATCTCAAGGTTTTGTCCGAGTTCGAGTTGACGGTAAGGTATTCCAACTTGATGACAATATTGATTTAGATAAAAACCATAAACATGACATTGATGTGGTGGTAGATCGCTTAGTCAAAAAAACAGGAATTCAAGAACGTTTGGCAGATTCTTTAGGAACTTGTTTAAAGTTATCAGATGGCATAGTCGAAATTGAGATTATTTCAGCTGCTAACACTCAAGATGATCGAGATCAGCCAGAAAGCATGACTTTTTCTGAGAATTTTGCCTGTCCCGAACATGGTGCAGTAATTGAAGAACTATCTCCCCGTTTATTTTCGTTTAATTCTCCCTACGGTGCTTGTCCTGACTGTCACGGCTTAGGAAGTCATCGCACTTTCTCGGCTGAGTTAGTAGTTCCCGATCCCCAGCAACCAGTATATAGTGCGATCGCGCCTTGGTCAGATAAAGATAATTCTTACTATCTTTCGTTGTTACATGGTGTGGGACAGGCTTTTGGCTTTGAGATTCAAACTAAGTGGTCTAACCTAACTTTAGAACAGCAAGATGTAATTCTCCATGGCGCATCAGAAGCAGTTTACTTCCAGTCTGATAGCCGTAGCGGACAGCCCAAGGGTTATCATCGCCATTATTCTGGTGCATTGAAAATGTTGCAACGCAACTATCAAGAAACTAACTCCGATTCGGTCAAAAGCAAATTAGAGCAGTACTTAATCGATCAACCCTGTGACACCTGTAATGGTAAGCGTCTCAAGCCAGCTTCTTTATCCGTCAGCTTGGGACAGTATCGCATTAATGATTTAGCTGGAGTACCAATTCGAGAGTGTTTAGAGCGAGTGAACCATCTTCAGCTAACCAAGCGACAGGCATTGATTGGCGAATTAGCCCTCAAAGAAATTCGTTCACGGCTACAGTTTTTGCTAGATGTGGGCTTAGACTATCTGACCTTAGATCGCGCGGCTATGACCCTTTCAGGTGGAGAAGCCCAAAGAATTCGTCTGGCTACCCAGATCGGCGCTGGATTAACGGGAGTGCTTTATGTATTGGATGAGCCGAGTATTGGTCTACATCAGCGGGATAATGACAAACTATTAGCTACTCTTAAAAGACTCAGGGATTTAGGTAATACTCTGATTGTGGTGGAACATGACGAAGATACCATTCGAGCTGCGGATAGTTTGGTAGATATTGGTCCAAAAGCGGGCGTACATGGCGGAAACATTGTGGTTCAGGGAGATCTCAACGATCTGCTTCAATCTGAAACTTCGCTGACAGGGGCATATTTATCTGGTCGCAAACTGATCGCGACTCCAGACACCAGAAGAAAGGGCAAAGCGGTGGGTATTACCCTCAAAGACTGCCATCAAAACAACTTGCAGCATCTCGATCTTGAGATTCCTTTAGGTAACTTTGTCTGTATTACTGGAGTGTCAGGTTCGGGTAAGTCTACCCTAGTTAACGAACTATTGCATCCTGCTCTCAAACATCATCTTAGTAAAAAAACACCCTTTCCCAAACAGCTAGGGGAGGTTGAGGGTTTACAGGCGATCGACAAAGTGATTACTATCGATCAGTCACCGATTGGTCGTACTCCGCGTTCTAATACCGCCACCTATACAGGAGTATTTGATGCGATTCGCACTATATTTACCGAAACCATCGAAGCTAAAGCCAGAGGCTATAAAGCAGGTCGATTTTCCTTTAACGTCAAAGGTGGACGTTGTGAAGCCTGTAGCGGTCAGGGAGTTAACGTTATTGAAATGAATTTCTTACCTGATGTTTATGTTCAGTGTGATGTTTGTAAAGGAGCAAGATACAACCGTGAAACTTTACAAGTCAAGTATAAAAACTATTCGATCGCCGATGTTTTAAATATGACGGTGGAAGAGGCTTTAGAGAATTTCCAAAATATTCCCCGCGCTGCTAGCAAACTACAAACTTTAGTGGATGTTGGCTTAGGCTATATCAAACTGGGACAGCCAGCACCAACTCTTTCTGGTGGTGAAGCACAGCGGGTTAAGCTCGCCTCAGAATTATCCCGTCGCGCCACAGGAAAAACCCTCTATTTAATTGATGAACCCACTACAGGCTTGTCATTCTATGATGTTCATCATCTGTTAAACGTTTTACAACGTCTAGTAGATAAAGGTAATTCCTTGATTGTCATTGAGCATAATTTGGACGTAATTCGCTGTTCTGACTGGATTATCGATCTAGGGCCTGAAGGGGGCGACAAAGGAGGGCAAATCGTTGCTACGGGTACACCAGAGGAGGTGGCGCAAAATCCTCAATCCTATACGGGACAATATCTCAAACAGGTATTACAACGTTATCCTGCTGCTGCTAATCTGAATTAGGATTGTATTATGATGAAATAATATTTATCAGTACAAATAAATGACATGAATGTTGTGAATGTCGAACAAAAACAACTTTTAAGCAAAATTGAAGCTTTCTCTTTCGAGAGACCTGATACTAATTTTGCTTTTAGTCAACGTTTAGCCAAGGAAAATGGCTGGGACATTGAGTATGCTAATCGGGTGATCCAAGAATATCGAAAATTTGTTTTCTTGGCGGTAGTTGCAGGACATCTGGTTACACCATCAGAACAAGTAGACCAAGTTTGGCATTTGCATCTTACCTATACTCATTCCTATTGGGATGAATTTTGTCCGAATGTGTTGGGGCAACCTTTACATCATCAGCCCACCCAAGGAGGCAAATCAGAACAGATTAAATATCATGATTTATATCATCAAACTTTAGTTAGTTATACGAAGATATTTGGTCATCAGCCACCTGAAGATATTTGGTCATCTCCAGAAAATCGTTTTGGCAAAGATTTAATTTTTAAGCGAGTTAATACCAAAGAAAATTGGATTATTGCCAAACCACATCTAGCTTGGGAAAATATTACCAATCAGATTGATTTTATCTTTAGCAAACAAGCCACAGCAATTATTTCCATATTTTTGGGGCTATTGATATTTTTTGGGGTTACATTACCTGGATTTGCCAACTATTATCCTTTTTACTGGGACTTTTTAAATGTTAATCTCGATCTTCAAGATAACGGCGATTTATTAGTAACAGAAACACAAAAATATGTTTTTACTGACCAACATTCTCCTGAACATTATCGATTTATCAAGTTAGATCGGGTTAAAGAAATTAAAGATGTTCAAGTATTTGAAGATGATCATCTCTTACCGATAGAAACCGCTACTGAAGGCGATCGCTTTTGGATTAAGTGGCAAGAAAATTTAAGCGATTTAGATACTCATACTTTTATTTTAAAATATCGTGCCATTGGCGCAACTATCAATAATTACGGAGCAGATCGACTAAACTGGAAAGCAATTTTTCCCAAAAGAGATGCACCAATCAATCATGCAGAAATCGTAGTTAATCTACCTGAATCTTTAGTAGGCACAGTCAGAAATTACTATAGTATGGGAGGAGATTTTAACAGTAGTTTAATAGGCGATCGCACGATCAAATTTAATTCTCTTCGGTCTTTATTGCCAGGAGAAGCTTCACTGATCAAAGTTACTTTTTTAGGTAACTTTTTGAACTTAAACCCAATTAATCATTCATCTGCTAAAAATTCAGCATTTTTATTAGCTTTTATTATCTTGATGATCTTACTTTCGGTCATGATTTTTATTATTTCTAGTTTATCTACTACAGTCGATCTTCAACCTGAATCAAAATCAAAATCAAAATCCCGTAAAACTAGCAGTAGTGGTTCTGATAGTTTTGGTGGTTGTGGAGGCGGTTGCGGAGGCGGCTGCGGAGGTGGTTGTGGAGGCGGCTGCGGAGGCGGTTGCGGAGGTGGTGGTTAAGATGATCAGATCGATCTCCAGGCGTTGCATCTCTGTAAGGCGATCTGATCGGGTTACCTATTTACTTTTCTCGAAGATCCACTCTTGGTATTTACGGGGTGCATTCTTTAATGCTTCTATTATTTCAGTGTTGTCTTTAAACTCAACCTGAGATAGATGAGATGTCTCTACATAAAATTTGACCTTATCTTCAGTAAAACACCAAGGAGTAACTGTGAGGGAGTTCTCATCAGACATAGCAATATAGTATTTTTGACCATCAGGCCCATCGTTTATTTCTAGCTTACGGTTATTATCGGGAATTTGCTGCTGACATAAAATTAGAGACAGGCGATCGCACCATTTCATAAACTGATAAGAAGAGTCGGCTTCTTTTTGGCTTACGCCTAATTCTTTGCACCAAACTTGTTGTAAGCGTTTCTGTTCCTTAACAAAGTCAGCAATTTCTTTTGGTTCATTGCTTTGATGTAGAAAACAAGTATGCATTGAAGTTAATAACGCTACCCATCGTCCTCGATATAACGCTGATTCGATGTGCTTGTTTAACTTTTCTACCGATGATTTCTGTTTTTCTAAGGTAAAATCTTTGGGCGCACCAGCCTCGGTTAACATATCTTCTTCCCATTCCTTTTCTAGATCGTCATGATGAGAAATAGCAGCAATAGTATCGATAATGCGTAGAGGTGAATCCGCTTGATTCCAATGTGCCGCAATTTGGGCTGCGAGTAGAGCATGGGCGCGATGGTAAATAATTTCCCAGCCGTCCGCTTTCATGTTTACAATCATCTTTATTTTCCTCCACCACTAATATTTTTTTGTACGTATTGTTGAACTAAGGGGTTCATCTGAATTACCATCGTTTCCATAAATTCTCGATTTGTTGTTGTCCACTGTCGAGGATGCTCAAACACACAGGGTTGTACAATTCCCCACAACTTTCCTTCTGCACAAAGATGAGCATGAATCAAAGCTCGATGTCCAAATTCACGAGCCTCATACTCACGGTTTACTATCTCAGGAGAAGCAGTTTCTACATCTTCTACATACACCGCAGGTTTACAATTTAAAGCTGCTGCAAACAGGGGATCTTTAGCTTCTAGATCTGTTTCTACTCTCCATTGATTACTGCTAAGGTCAGGAACTTGGGGATTACGACAATAGCAACAAGCTACCTGACCTAGACGGCTTTGAGGATCGCGAACATAAAGAAAACAGCGATCGACCTCTAAAGTATTGGCGATCGCTGTTACTAACTTGACTAAAATATTTTTGGGATCTGCTGAATTAGACAATTTTTTACTTGATAATTGAGAAAAAGAGCAAAAGCGTTACTGATTTAATAGCTAACTGCTAGAAAACCAGCGATCGCAAGTGTGGGTGCAGTGCAAAAGTTCCTTAATATTATTTTATCTATATCGATCTATAAAGTTCATATATCGAAAGTTAATGTTTTTCCCCATATAGAGTTAATATCAAGTTCGCATGATTACTTTAAATAAAGTTATTCCCTAATTCCCTAGTTCCCTAATTCCCCACTATTCAAACATTTAACTGTTCAAACGTACCTGATATAATATCTAGCTAGAAAATTTCAGTTTCAGTCTAATAAATAGTTAGATTGTGAGCGGAAGATTCTATGTCAAGGTATTTTGCAGTACTAACAATTGTACTACTGCTTGGAATGGTATTGATATCGAACTTTGCTGATGAAAAAAAAGTATAGAAGCAATGAATTTCGGGTCGGAGTGATTATAATTTCAGTTCGTCACAATTACCTGTAAAGTGAAATAAAAAGTTGAAGAGCATTTTAGACAGCTATGTACGTGCTAATTGGTGGATCGGGTTTAGTAGGACTAAGTTTAGCCCAAAAACTAGTGGAACTTAGGCATACGGTCGCCGTTGTCGATATTGATCCTAACGCTTGTCGCTATGCCCGGGAACAATTGGGGGTAATGGCTTTTGAAGGCAGCGCTGTGAAGACAGAAGTATTGTTAGAAGCGGGAATTCTTAAAGCCGATGCCGTGGCAGCCGTTCTCCGAAACGATGCTTTGAACTTAGCACTGGTGGCGCTGGCTAAAAATTACGGTGTTCCTCAAATTCTCTCTCGAATGCGCCATCGCGATTTTGCCGATCCCTTATCCTTAACAGGAGCCACTCATATCGTCAGTACTGTCGATTTAGCGGTTTCAACGATGGTTAATGCCATCGAGTATCCCCAAGTGGAATCGATGATGCACTTCGAGCAAGGACAGATAGAAGTTCTAAAACTTGCCATCCCCAACAATTGCTACGTGGTAGGTCGTAGCGTCGCCGAAATTGCCCAAGATCCGAAGTTTCCTACGGGTTCTCTTGTCATTGGCTATCAAGCTCATCCCCACGAGGATTTGACTATCCCTAACGGCAGTACAGTCCTTGAGTCCGGTTCGACCATATTGATGGTGACTAAACCCGGACTATTACATCAAGTCATTGATTTTATTGAAGGCTGTAAATAATTAGTTTTAATGAAACATAGAGCGTCCTATTGAGATCGCTGCTCTGGCTTCTGTCGATTTTTTTGTTGATACGACTGATACAAGTGGAGGTTCGGGAGCGAATTTTATTGTCGAGTGGGTCGCTCAAACAGAAGTTTCTGAACCTGCCATTGAGGCAATTATGATTGGTAGTAGTTTCCAACAAGGAATTTCTTTTATCAGTCCCGGCAGAGTCATTAAAAATCAAAATCATCGCAAACCTTCAACTTCTGTACCGGGTTTCTAAAAAAACCCTAGTCCTCCTCTAACCTTAGCAGTTGTTCGTCGATAGTTTGTAAGCGCGATCGCACAATTGTTTCTGAGAGGATTCGCTTACGCATCGCCTCGTTGAGCGCTGCTTTCTCTGCTAACAGTAAGCGGCGGCGAATTGTATCGAGTTTAGTCAACTCGTTACTTTGATTGCCAAACTCATCCGAACGATGATTATAGATCTCGCGCAATGCCTTTTCTGCCCCTGCTACTCGCACCTGATAAGCAGCTCGCATTTCTTCATAAACAGCTTTGGGCAATACTCCTGACTTCAAAAGACTGTCTAATTCATCCTGAGCTGCTTTAGCTGTCATCAACTGGGCTTGCCATTGTTCAATCTGTTGGCGAGAGCTTGAAAAGTTAGATAATTTCAGCCGCTTAACTAGCCAAGGTAAGCTTAATCCCTGTCCTACCAGGGAGAAAAGTACTGCACCAAAGACCAAAGTAATGATTTCTGCTCGTTCTGGCAGAGCGAAAGGAACGCTAAGAGCCAGTGCCATCGAAAGAGAGCCTTTAATGTTACCGAAAAACAGAACGTGCTGCCAGCGTAGGGGAATTGGACGGTCAAACCAGCGAAGCCCTGCTAAAAGTGGATAGACTGAAAAAATTCGTCCTAGTTGGTACGCGAGAACGACGAACAGAATGGATGGCAAGATCCTCCAAAGCGTTATTGGGTTAATTTCTATACCAATTAGCAGAAAAATAAAGGAATTGACCCCAAAACTGGCATATTCCCAAAAACTCAACAATGTAATTCGCTCAGAAGCGGAAGGAGTGCGAGAAATCCCAAGATTTCCGAAAATCAATCCAGCCACGACCACAGCCACAGCACCCGATACGCCGAGAAATTGTCCAACCTGAAAAGTTCCTAATGAAACTGCGACTGTGAGTAAGAGACTGCTGAGGGGATCGTCTAAACGAGTAAATATCGGTAGACTCAAGTAACCCAAGACCAATCCTACGACACTGCCTCCGAGAGCGACATACAGTAGTTCTTGAACTCCCCCTAGAAAGGTGAGCGAACCTGTTTCATATACTGTCAAAATCAGGTTAAACGAAACTAAAGCAGCAGCATCATTTAAAAGGGTTTCTCCTTCAACGATGGTGGAAAGCTTTGAGGGGACGTGGATTTCTTTAAAAACGGCAATCATGGAGACTGTATCTGTGTTTGCCAGGATTACTCCTATAAGCAGTGCGGGGATCCAAGTCAGTCCAAGCCCAAATTTTAACAGAGCAGCAATAATAGCAGAAGAAAACACCGACCCTGGACCAGCTAGCAGGGCAATTGGTTTAAATGTGCTTCGTAAACGACTGAGATCTGTATTAATAGCAGCGTCAAAGAGCAGAATTGGCAGGAGAAGATTCAAAACCAGGGAAGGATCTAAACCAATACGACGAGAAAATACCTCAGTAATCGGCAAACCTGCTAATACCAAACCCGTGACATAAGGAATTCGCAGCCATCGTGACAAAAGAGCTACGCCAGTGGCAACGAGCAAGAGAATGACGAGAATTTGAACTAAAGAAGAAACATTCATTTAAACAGATCTTATAAATCCTAAATAGGTTTTATAAAGTATAAAGGCTACTACTTTCAACTTTTCATCAATAATTTCTTGTTCTTCTGGTGTCATACTTAGTTCACAATAGTTTATATGTTCATCTTTCGGCAGAGATACAAACAACAATTAAAGTTGGTCAACGTCATGGCAAGCCAATTGTTCTCATAGTTCTTGCTCAAAAAATGCATGAGTCTGGACATCAATTTTACTTGTCAGATAAAGGCGTTTGGTTAACTCAGTCAGTTCCTATACAATTTAACTGTTAAAAATATTTTTGATGCTTACTTTATTGATATTGCTTAATCACCTATTTTTGGGGTTAGTTAATTACCAAAAAAATCCACGCTAAAATCTGAAATTAGCGTGGAAAGAAGGATTTTAATTTTTAGTTCAAAAGCAATATTCTCTTTTTTTTCCTATTTACTTCTGCAATCAATCTAATAACTAACAGCCACAAACCCAGCGATCGCACTGGCTACTAAAGAGGTGAAAGAAGCACCGAATAACCACCAAGCTGCATCGCTAACGGCTTTTCTGGTATCTTTGGCTTGTCTTTTCGCTTCTGCTTTAATAGCGCTCAGACGTTTTTGGGTTTCTTGCTGGATACGTTCAGCTTGATTCAATACGCCATCTCGTGCTTCCTCAATGCGATTAACAATCTGATTAGCTTGTTCTTCAGAAATGTCTTCGCGAGAACTTAAGACAGCAATTAGAGTATCACGATCAAATTCACCTAAGCGATCGCGCAAGGCTTCAAATCCTACTTTGGGATCGTCAAATATTTGAGCAAAGTCTTGTTTAATCCCTTCATAGTTAAGTTCGGGACGTTCTAGAGAATTGAGATAATCTCGAACCTTACCGAAAATACTGTCAAGCACAGACTGCATCTTCTGTTGAATCTGTTGAAACTGCTCTTGGATTGAGTCACGCACGGATACAATGCGAGCGACAATTTGATTGGCTTCTTCTTCGGATATGTCTTCTCGTTGAGAAAGTACCGCAACCAAAGTTTCGCGATCAAACTGAGAAAATCGTTCTAGCAAAGTACCCATTCCTGCACGGGGATCTTGCACTAAGATTTGCAGATCGCGCTTGATTCCTTCAGGATTAAGTTCTTCTTTATCAGTATTGCGCAGATAGTTTTCCAGATTGGCTTCAAAGTCCAATACCTGTTTGGTGGTTCGTTTTGCCAAACGCTGTGGCGCACGAACGATATTTTGAATTGCCTCTTCTACTTGGTCGATAGTTTGATTAACTTGCTCTTCGCTCAAGTCTTCTCGCTGGGATAGTAATTTGACTAGAGTTTCCCGATCTACTTGAGAAAGGCGATCGCGCAAGGCTAAAGCACCTTCTTTGGGATTATCGAGCAATTTAGTCAAATCTTGCTGAATTCCTTCAGGATTAAGCTCTTGTAAGTTAGTATTGCGCAGATATTCGCTAATCGAAGCGATTGTTGCTTGGGAACGTTGTTTAGCTTGCTCGGCTACCTGCTGTGGTGCTTGCAAAATACGATCTCGTACAGATTCAGCGCGATCGATAATTTGATTGATTTGTTCTTCGCTCAAATCTTCTCGCTGTGATAATAGCTGTACTAGAGTATCGCGATCAAACTGTGATACTCGCGTCTGTAAAGCTTTAAATCCTGCTTGTGGATCTTCTAGCAGCGTTTGTAATTCCCGTTCAATCGCGTCGGGATTTAGTTCTTCTTTTTGAGTATTACGCAGATAGTCTTCCACTCTTTGTCTTACTTCTTGAGCCTTGGCTTGCGTTTGCTCTTGCAATTCTCTGGCTCGATTTAAAACATTCTCGCGGGTATGCTCAAGTTGACCGACGATATTATTAGCTTCTTCTTCACTAATGTCGTCTCTTTGCTTGAGTAGTTGCACCAGAGTATCGCGATCGAATTGCGAGAAGCGTTTTTGTAGCTCTTCCAATCCTGCGTTTGGATCTTCGAGTAGAGTAGAAAAATCCTGTCCAATCGCGTCAGGATTAAGCTCTTCTTTACCAGTCGAACGGAGGTAATTTTCAATTCTGCTACGCAGATCTTGAGATGTTTCTTCACTGTCGGCATTTTGCACAGTTTCTAGAACTTCGATGCGTATTTGCTCCATGTCTTTAGCAATGTTGCCAATTCTCGATGGACTGAAATCGCCGCGTCGTTTCAGTAAATAAACAAAATACTCTTTATTGAGTTGTGACAATTGTTGGCTAACGCTTCCAGCATTGGCATTAGGATCGTAGATAACTTCTTTGAATTCATCGATCAGATTGCGATGGTTAAATTGCCAAGGCAATGAATTGAGAATGTAATCTTCTATGTCAGCTTGAATCGTCTTAGAAGATGCGACAGGAGCTATTTCTGTTACTTTTTCGCCTGCTTTATCTCTCAACTCTTGTAACTTATGAGTAATCTGCTCGACATCTACTTGTTGAGCTTTACCTTTAAGCTGTTGCAATTGGCTAGTGATTTTGTCGATATCCACATCAGAAAGGTTAACTCTCTCCATGACGGCTGGTATAGCCCTACCAACGCCTGTTTGAACAGCTTGTCTGACTATGCCATTACTTTTGCCATTGCCCGATGTTCCCGCTGCAACTAATTCTTGAATTCGTTCGTTGAGCTTTTCTGTATTCAGCTCGTCTGGGTTGGTTTCTTTGATTAAAGTAATGATTTTCTCAGTGGGATTTTGGCGATTGAGAACTTGTTGCCAAACACCTTCTAGTTGCTCGCCAACGCGGTTAAGATCTGTTTTAGACAAGTTGGTACGACTGCCTAGAAAATCTATCAAAGTCTCACGGTTGATATTGTTGAGCAAATCGCGTTGCGAAGCTATGCCCCCAGGCATATCGCCGAGAGATTCTAAATCTACATCACCTAGTAACTTTTCAAATTGAGAGCGAATTTCGGGAATATTTAATGAAGGTAATTGTAGAGAACTTAAAGAAGTCGCTAAAGTCTGATTGAGTTTTTCAGGAGTTAAACCAGAAGTTAATTCTTCACGCACGGCAGCAGTAATATCTTCAGCTGTGGCGATCGCACTTTTTCTGGCAATATTGGCACCAATCGCACCAGTTGCTGTTCCCATCAACCCTTGTAAGCCAGAGGTGGCAGTATTAACTAAAGAACCAATTAAAGAACCTACTGCCGAGGAACCCAGCCACATAATCAGCGAAAAATAGGCAGCCCAGATCACTATCCCAATAATTACACCTAGTAAGGGGCTTTCAATCAAACTCAGTTTGACTGCTAAATAGGAAGCAGCGAATAAGGCAATACTGCCAGTAATTAATGCCCAAAGCCCAATTTTTGCTTCAGTTTTACGAACTTTTCCGCCTAAAGTATCTGGTCGATCATCATCGTCATCGTCGTCATCGCTAGCTAGAATCGGAATTCCGACAGCAACTGTAAAATTAGTTAATAATAATTGAAAGGCAAATGCCATTAAGATCCCAGCCAATAATGCTACCAGGAATTTGGGGCCAGAAAAAAGAACGGAAGATTCTTCTGGCATTAAATCTCTTTCAACTATTGAATATTGCGCTAGCTTGTATAAATTAAAAACAAGTTCATTAGCAAACATAATTATTTATTTCCTCGCCTAGTTTAATTAACTCGTATCGTTTTCTTGAGGAATGCGTTAATTACTACTAGGCTAGACTTTTTCTTAACTTTGCCAGCACCTCCTAAAGTAATAAGTTTTGCTCCACCCAAAGATAGATTTATCAATGAGCAGTGAGCAGTGAACAATGAGCAATGAGCAATGAGCAATGAGCAATGAACAGTAAACAGTGAGCAGTGAACAATTGATTAACCGACACGGTAGCCCGAATGCCCTAAAGGACGAAGCGACCCTAAAGGTAAGTAGTTAGGCGGAATTAAATATAAAACCAAAAACAAGATAAATTTTAATGGTAATTAGTTATCTCTCCCTAATTCCCTAGTTCCCTAATTCCCTACCAGACTATCTTCTAATTAATCTGACCTACCTACTTATATCCGTAGGTGTACCACAAGGGCATAACATATTCGTGATAGACACCGTTGTGTTGTTAACTACTGACGGATTCTCTTAAACGACGAAGGCGATCGCTATAACTACGCATTATTTCTAAAGCAAACATGGGAGTTTGTTGTACAGCAAAAAGAAAGTTTTTGCGTTCCATAATGGCTAACTTGCAATCGGTTTTGGCGATCGCTGTGGAAGCGCGTTTACTATCGATATGAACTAATGCTCCCTCGCCAAAGATATCACCATGATAGATGGTCTCTAATACTTGTCCATTAACTGAAATTTCTACTTCTCCTTCTAGGATGCCATACATAACACTTCCTGCATCTCCCAAGGTAAATATCACATCTCCAGCACAAACATTGTGAGGCTCAGGAGATGTTTGAAAAATTTCTACAGTTTTGACTGGTGATAACACTTAATTTAACCTCTACTAATAATATTTTTAATTATGCTGCTCACTATGTAACAAGTATATTACTAAGCTTTTAAGCCAACACGATCTTGAGTAAATATTAGATTAACAGATGATTAAGGCAAAATTATCAACTTAAGTACTAAAAATATACAATGGAGCAACTTAACAGCAAAATTCAATGATTATTGGGCAAATCTCTCTCGGTTTTTAACCATCTGCTTTGAGGTTTGACTAAAAAATTGAGATAGATGGGAATTTTACCCAAAATATAGAAGGGAATGGCAATTAAATTTTTTAGAGGCAGATCGGCACGTCCAAACTTGCTCCATGCTAACAATACACCTGTAAGTAATAACCCTCCAGCAATAGTAACAATAACTGCGGGAAAGCTAGAGACAGACGTACCGAGGGCAACTAACCAAAACCCGATCATACTTGCCATCCAAATCATTACCAGTAACGACAAAGGAGGAATCAAAATATCTAACGCTAGTCCTAAAGCAGCCAAATTCTTGGTCTTAATAAATGCCTTCAGTAGCCGAGGTACTTCTACTCCGATCATTTCTAAGTGTCCGTGTTCCCAGCGCGATCGCTGACTTTGAGCGTCTTTATCTTTCATCAGACGACCCATAACCAAAGCATGTTCACAAAATACTGGAGTAGAACCAGCCAAAGCCAAGTCAACCGTTAGCTGCATATCATCGGTAGTTTTGCTACCTGCTAAAGAAACTTGTCCTAAAGGATTTCCTAAAGGATTAGCTGGCGCGTCAGCTATCGCGTCATTAATCAGTGACCAAGGAAACGCCATGCCCGAACCTGTTAGAAGGCTATGCCAACCTAGGCGATTTAAACCCAATAAGCGTACTTGATTTTTTACTTTAATCGAGAACATTGAGACTCGATCTTTCAGGCTAGGATTATCTGGCTGCTCCATTAAATAGGTCGCCTGTACTGGTCTACCTGTAGCGATCGCTTTACTGGTAATATTTTTAATCGTATCGGGTTTAACAATACAGTCTCCATCAAGAATAACTAATACTTCAGGATCAATATTGTTTTTCAACATATATTTAATTGCATAATCTAAAGCATATCCCTTACCCCGATCTGTTTTATGCTCGCGTTCTAATACCTCTACTTTCGTAGCTCTAGCTAATTCAGCAGTATCATCATGACAGTTATCAGCAATGACAATTACTCGATCTTGTTCGGTTAACTGAGTTTGCAAAACCTGAATAACATTAACAATTTGTTCTGCTTCATTATGAGCAGGAATTAAAATTGTGGTTCTGGGTCGTGATGCGATCGCTGACCCTTGAGGATTAACATTTTCTGGGTTAAAGCTAGGAAAAGTTGAAACAAATGCTGCTAAACATTCGACAAAAAACATCAAACAGGGAATTAAGACCATAATTCCGAGCGTCAAAAAAATTAAGTCAACTATAGTATTAAATTCCATCTCAATAATTTCAATAATTTCAAATCGTGGTTATTTAGTAACACTATACTAGCCATTCATAGTATCTACGATTTTTCGGTTTTTGCTAATAGAGCCATGATTTTTCTTGGCTAAGAGAAAAATTGTGCTAAATTTTACTAGAAGTATCTAGTCTTATTGCCGATCTGCTTCACTATAATGCCAATTACTAATTATCTCTAAAAGTCAGTAAAACTATCTAATAAAATATTTAATTAACTTGAGAGTTAGTAAAACTATGGTTGAAATTATTATTGCAATTAGAATCTAAATTAATATGCTTATTTCTATCTGTATTATTACTTTTAAGCGACCTGAAGGCTTGAAAAGACTGCTTAAGGCGATCAATAATTTAACTTTTACCAGAATAGATTGTCCTGCGATTGAAGTAATAGTTGTAGACAATGACACGGAAAATGTGGCAGAACAAGTTTGTCAATCTATGGAAGCAGATTTTCTTTGGTCTTTAAAATACTCCACACAGCCACAAAGAGGTATTACTTATGCTCGCAATAAATGTCTTAGTTTGGCTAGTAAATCAGCAGATTTTGTGGCAATTATTGATGATGATGAAACTCCAGAAGCATCTTGGCTAGAAGAATTATTGCTAGCGCAAAAAAAATATGCGGCGGATGTCGTAACAGGGCCAATTGTTCCCCGCTTTTTAGAAGACGATGTTCCCAGTTGGATTAAAAAAGGAGGTTTGTTTGAGACTGCTCGTTATCAGACTGGAACAATACGCCATGTTGCATTTACCAATAATGTCATGGTCAAGGGTGAAATCATTCGTCAGTATGAACCTGTATTTGACAACCGTTTTGCGATGACAGGAGGGGAAGATTCACATTTCTTTTTAAGTTTAAATGAAGCTGGTTATAAGATTGTTTGGGCAGATGAAGCGATCGCTTATGAGTGGGTTCCTGCTTCTCGGACTAATTTAAACTGGATTCTCAATCGAGGATTTCGGACTTGGGGTACTCATAGTTTAGTCGAAAAAGAGCTATATCCTTCGTTCCAGGTTCGGTTAGTCAGGATGATTAAAGGATTGGGTTTGATTTTATTGGGTATTTTAAGCTTTATTCCCGCTTCAGTGATGGGTAAAGCAGCAGTTGCTAAAGCTTTACTATTTATCTATCGTGGTGCAGGAACTTTCGCTGGTTTGCTTGGGGTAGATTATGAAGAATACAAGACAGTTCATACTGATTTAGGCATTACTAAGCAGTAGTAGTCTGTCAAAAATTGCAAATTTATAATTACAGCGAATTTCAGTTGGATAGAACCCATTACCCATTACCCATTACCCATTACCCATTACCCATTACCCATTACCCATTACCCATTACCCATTACTTCGATAAATTAATGTGTCTACTCAATTGAAAACTGCTGTAAGTGAGAAGATTTGCGGTAAATTTATTGATGTCTATTCGCTTCTAATCAGGATAATATCTTGAACAATTCTTGTTTTGAACAGTTTGCCCCCATTGCTGCGATCGCAACTAATCAACAAGCAGCACAAGTAATTACCAGCTTAACTCAAGACCCAAATGTTACCCTGTGGTTGCCTAGTTCGTTAGAATTTTCAGGCAATGCTCAACACTATGATAGTTCTCTGAAAGAGCATCTGGCTCTCATTTGGCAGCAACATCAAGCTTTTGTGTTCTGTTTGGCTGCTGGTGCAGTTGTACGGTTAATTGCCCCCCTTTTGCAACATAAGGCTCAAGATCCTGCGGTGGTGGTAATAGATGCTCAAGGAAATTATGTTATTAGTCTTTGTAGTGGACATCAAGGTAAGGCAGATCTTCTGGCTCAGGCGATCGCAGCTCAAATTGGCGCAACTGCCATCATTACGGGAGCATCTTATAGTCTATCCTTACCAGCGATCGATACTCTGGGGTTTATCTACGGCTGGCGCAAAGGAGAGGGTAATTGGACAGAAGTAACCGCAGCAATTGCCAAACAAGAGAGAATAGAGGTAATTCAAGAAGCTGGTTCAATGTTGTGGCAAGAACATTTACCTCAACAGCATCCTTTTTATTTTGGGTTTATCGATACTCAAGCAGAAGCTAAACCTCAAGCACGAGTTTGGATTAGTCCGACTAAAAGAAAAATTGCGACTAAAAATGATTTTCCTCAACTTCAGTGGCATCCTAAAGTATTGTGGATTGGTCTTGGTTGTGAGCGAAATACCTCTCGCGAGTTAATTGAGCAAGCAATTAATGAAACCTGTCAGACTTATCACTTGGCGACTGAAGCGATCGCGGGAATAGTCAGTATTGATTTAAAAGCCGATGAGACGGGAATTGTGGAAGTATGTCAAAGACGCAATTTGATTTTTAAAACTTTTACAGCGGAACAATTAAATCAGGTAAATGTGCCGACACCTTCGGAAGTAGTTAAAGAAGAAGTGGGAACCCCTAGCGTAGCGGAAGCTGCTGCTATTTTAGCAGGCAAAAACTTATTGGTATCCAAACAAATTTTCAAATCAGATGATCGATCGGGAGCAGTTACCGTAGCGATCGCTCAAGCCGATCGAGAATATATTGGACGAATAGGAAAATTATATCTAGTCGGAATTGGCCCTGGTAATTTAAATCAAATTACTCCTGCTGCTAAAACTGCCATCACGGAAGCGGATGTTGTAATTGGCTATCAACTCTATATCGATCTAATTGCAGCTTTAAAACGCCCAGGACAGATAGTTGAATCTTCCCCCATTACCCAAGAGCAACAGCGAGCAAAACGAGCTATTGAACTCGCTCAGTGGGGTTTAACCGTCGCCGTGGTTTCCTCTGGAGACTGTGGTATTTATGGTATGGCAGGTTTAGTCTTAGAAGAATTACAGGCAAATGGCTGGAATGGCATATCTCCCCAAGTAAAAGTCTTTCCTGGTATTTCTGCGCTACAATCGGCAGCATCAAGGGTAGGCGCACCTTTAATGCACGATTTTTGTGCCATCAGCCTCAGTGATTTATTAACTCCTTGGTCGATGATTCAAAAACGGCTTACCGCAGCAGCCAGTGGTGATTTTATTACGGCTCTATATAATCCGCGATCGCAAACTCGCACCCAACAAATCGTTACCGCCCAAGAAATTTTTGCCCAACACCGTCAAGCAGATACTCCAGTAGCGATCGTCCATGGGGCATATCGGGATGACGAACAGGTAATTTTAACTACCATCGAGAAAATGCTAGAGCAACCGATAGATATGCTCACTACCGTCATTATCGGCAATACTACTACCCGTAACCATGCTGAATGGATGATTACTCCTAGAGGATATCTGGGTTTTGAGTCAGAAAATTAATTGCTAAAAAAATTGCTAACAATGATTCCTAACCTGACCAACTAACCCAATTATGAGATGTATTCTCCTGCTTTCTGGGAGATCCTCCCCAATTTATATTACTTAAAATTGCTCCTTCCATTTCGGCTACAGAAATATCAGTACCCGCTAGTTTTGCCTCGCTCAAGTTAGCATTGGTTAAATCTGCTCCCCCAAGATCGACATCGGTTAAATTAGCATTACTCAAATCTGCTCCACTTAAGTTTGCACAACGTAAGTCTGCTCCACTCAAATCTGCTCCTTGGAGATCGGCATTTTCTAAATCTGCACCAATTAAATTTACTTCTGATAAATTTGCACCGACTAAACTAGCGCCTATCAAACTAACATTAGTTAAATTAGCCTGTTGTAAACAAGCACCGCTCAAATCCGCATCGTTTAAGTCCGCATCACTAAGATCTGCTTGAGTTAAATTAATCCTAGTTAGATCGGCTGCTTCAAGATGAACAGAATGTAGGCTTGCACCTTGAAAATCTAAAATACCATATCGATATTGGCGAAGTAACTGTGTCGCTTTCATAGTCATTTTTCTCCTGTAGTTGCTCATTTAACAGCTAGCTGGGATCACCAAAATAATTACTCAAGTTATCTGTTAAATAAAATTGAAGATTTTATCTCTAGGTAAACTAATCAGGCTTATCAATTAATAAGTTTAAAAAACTAACAAGAATTTAGAGTTATTTCTTCATACCCAAAGATTGTACAAACAAAACTTGAGGAACTTGTGAGGAAAATAGTAGACCAAGGCTCAAATAAAACAATTAAATCAAATAGATATGATATTGCGATCGCTCTTAAAATTCATGGCGATTTTAGCAATAAGATCATTGGTTAATTAATCGGCAATAAAAGCAGACTTAAGGAATGCGATCGCATATTAAGTGGCTAGGCGGAATTAAATTTAAAACCAAAAACAAGATAGATTTTAATGGTAATTAGTTATCTCTCGCTAATTCCCTAATTCTCTAACAGACTATCTTCTAATTAATTTGACCTACCTACTTATTCTAGCGGATCGAAATCACAATCAAGATTGTAATCTTTAGCTATGCTGTAGCGACAACCAATTTTAAAGATTCTATCAAGTTATTATCAAGATTTAATTATGAGTCACTTAACTATTAAACAATATTGTCAGCTAGAAAGTTTAAAAACCGATCTTCATCTTAAATCTGGCTACAAGTGTCAAGAACAGTTTCAAGAAAACTTTACAGTGATTAAAGTTACCGACTCTCAAGGAAATATGCTACAAGAATTAATCGTCGTACTTTAAGTTAATTAAGTTAAAATATTGCTCATTTTCGATTACTTGCCACCCAAGTCTCTTCCCAAGGTGTGCCACCTATTTCCAAACCAGCCTGATTGCTATAGGCTTCAACAATAGTTCTACCCAGGCAATCATACAGGGATAAGCTCAGTTTTGCTTGAGTGGTATCTCGGCAATTAAACACTAAACCTTTTGCCGTTGGAGTACGGACATAAGTACCAGATAAATTTGTTTCTCCTTTTAAAACTACTTTATATTGTTTAGACTGCGCCGACTTTCCCTGTAGTCGCCATTCTCCCCAAGGCTTTATTTGCCAGCTTACTTGAGAATTCCAGGGAGCAAATTCATAAAATTTTCCTTGATAATGAATGCCGATCAAAGCAACTTCTTCTTGCCACCACAATACTTGTCTAATTCCGCCTCCCGCAGTTAATGCTAAGTCACTTTCATCATGAAAACTATTGCAGTTGAGCCAAAACCATTTTTGAGGAAAAGAGCTACCCCAGTTTTTCTCACTATAGGCTGGTGCATTAGCAAACTGATACCGTTGACCGCGCCATTCAATTGAACCTGTTGCTAAACCGTGCGCCATCGTAATTTGCCATCCTGGTTCAAATATCGGTACAGAAGACAATAACCCAGCAGATGATTGTTGAGGCTGCTGAGAGTTTCCCCAGCCGTATACAGGCTTGATTTGATATTCCCAGCGACAATATTCGTCTCGTACAGGATCATAAATACTTCCCTGATTAAGATTTGCCGTTGCTTGATATCCTTCTACAATGTAGGTATTGAATTCTCTAGGCGATAAAAGTTTTGCTTGAGTTTCTAGATTTGTTTTACCCCAATGACCAAAAATTAAATTATGCTTGTCGGCAAAAAACTTTTGAACATTCGGCAAAATACGACAGAGGTAAGCTTCATTAATACCGATTATTTGTACTGCACCACCACTATTAGGCCGATCACCCAGTGGATCTTGAATTGAATACATAAAAGCAAAGGTTTGTTCGATCTCTGGTAAAGTCAAACGGAAATACCAGCCTTCAAAATAGCTAAGAGTACTTTGATTGCCGTGATAGCCACTATGAGGTGTTTTCATATCATTCTGTCAGCACAGCCACAGTTTTTTCTGGTTGTTTAAATTTATAATGATTGAGATCTTAGCGAGATTCTTGAACAATAGCTCAATCTTGTGATTTTACATTTCCCCTACTAATTATTGCAGTCGAGCAATTTAAAAAGGCTAATTGATTAGCAATAAACTTATTTATCGTGAGCATTAGCAAGATCCAGAAAAATTCTCAACCAACAATTAACGAAAAATTAGAAAATTCTCTCAAAGATATTTACTGTATTAGCGGTTTGGGTGCAGATGAACGAGTCTTTCAAAAGCTAAAATTCAAAGGGTATCAGCCAATACATATTAGGTGGTTAGAACCAAAAAAAGGAGAAAGCATTAAGGACTATACAGAACGCTTAACTCATCAAATAAAAGCGAAAAAACCAATCCTAATTGGCTTATCTTTTGGGGGTATTATTGCTGTTGAAATGTCTAAGCAGATTGCGATTGAAAAAATAATTTTAATCTCTAGTACTAAAAATCGCCAGGAAATACCTTTTTATTTCAAGATGTTTCGTTGGTTACCAATTTATTTACTTTTACCAGCAAAATTTCTGCTTTGGATGGCAAAATTGATTGCTAGCTGGTTTTTTAGCCTAAAAACTATTGATGAACGTAAACTATTAAAAGCTATCTTGTTTGATACTAATGCTCGCTTTGTCAAATGGGCAATTCATCAAATTGTCACTTGGAATAATGAATTAATTCCCGAGAATACTTATCATATTCATGGTGAAAGCGATCGCGTTTTTCCCTATCAATTTGTTCATGAAGATTTTAATATTAAACATGGTGGACATTTGATGATTATGAGTCAGGCTGAATATATTTCTAATTTAATTCAAAAAATTATTGATTTAGATAATAAATAAAATGTAAGCTCACTTTAGTTTATTGTCTTACTTTACCAAGCTTAAAAGAGTCTCCCTAATCATTGCAGAAAGATTAAACTAAGCCACCTCGTCACCGAGGCGACTCGTCTTCAGAACCGTACGTGAGGTAGGATAGGCTGCCAGCGAGTTATCTTAGTAGATACTTTTCCAACAACCCTCCTCCAAACTACGCATGACCGTTTCCGTATCACGTAGCTTTCCAGTAATCTTTACGCTTGGGGGATTGACCATCATAGCGTCCATATTGGATGTTGTGGTGGCAGTTACGGCAAACCACCAGAGTTTTACGTCGGCGCGCCGACATTTTCTTCATCCATTCTGGGCGTGGCTTACGTCCTTTTTGCTCTAAGTCAGCTAACTTGCGGATGTGGTGAACTTCAATATTCTCCTGACTTCCACAAAGCTCGCATTTTTGGGCTAAAAGACGTTGAACTACTTCACTACGTCCATTCCATTGGCGAGATTGTTGCCGATCATCTATTGCCACCCATTTATTCCACTTCAAAGAAACACCACCAAAATGTGTAATGAGCGGTGTTTGGTCATCTCGTTTTCTCACTACTTGTAAGACTTTAAAAGTCCCTTCAGCAGTCGAAATGGTTGCTTTATAGAACCCATTTGAGATCTTAGGAAGAGGCTGCAAGCCTCTTAATCATCAATCTAATAAAACCCTAAAGGACTAGTCCTAAAGGATTAGCTCGCAAGCTCGCGTCCTTCGCGTCGCAGAGGTTG